>CAZXIQ010000051.1:0-9752 GCA_964640785.1 uncultured Bacteroidaceae bacterium
ATTGGGACAACTGAGAATAAAGCCCACAAACACCGTTTACAACCTTATAGGCGACACAATACGTTTCACACACGACACGATAGGATTCGACCAATTCCACATAAAAGACAATCATGGCAACAGCGGCGGAGTAACAGGAGGCGTATTTCACAAAAGTCTCAAACGTTTTACGGTTGGCCTTAACATAAAAGCCGACAACCTTTTGGCATTTCATTACCCCGATTTTGGCGAAGAAACATTTTACGGCACAGCCTTTGTTACCGGCGACGCAACTTTAAACATAAACCCATCGGGCATAAAATTGAATGCCAATGTAACCACAAACCCCGGTTCAAAATTCATCTACAATGCAAGCTCGCCCGAAGGCAATATAAGCAACGAATTTGTAACATTCACAGACAGGCGCAAACAGAAAAGCCTTATAACAGACATGGATGTATTCAGCGAAGATGATACACCGAAAAACATAAACAGCGAACTTAACATGGAGTTTTTTATAGATGTTACCCCCGACATGCAACTTCGTGTATACACCAACCAAGCATCAAACGACTATATAGATATTTACGGAAACGGAACAATAAATGCCATATACGACGAAAATGCCGGCTTTACAATGAAGGGCAACCTTGGACTTACGCGAGGCACCTACAAATTCACCATGCAGGATATTTTCCCAAAAGAATTTGACATTCGTTCGGGTAGCAGCATAAACTTCAATGGTGACCCATTCAACGCCACGCTGGGTCTAAAGACCGTATACACAATACCTTCGGTTCCGCTTACAGACTTGAGCATAGATGCCGAAAGACGCAAGAATGTAAAAGTAAACTGTTACATGGATATTTCGGGAACAATATTCAAGCCCGAACTGAAATTCAACCTCGACCTACCCGACGGCAACGAAGAGGAAAAAGAGCTTTTGTCAAGCGCAATAAGCACCCCCGAACAGTTAAACATGCAATTTATATATCTGTTAGGAATTGGAAAATTCTACACCTACGACTACAACAACCAACGGGCCGAAAGCCAATCGTCCACTGCAATGGAGTCACTTATCTCAAATACAATTTCGGGACAGCTCAACAACATGCTGTCACAGATAATAGACGACAGTAATTGGAACATTTCGGGAAACTTCACCACCAGCGAAAAGGGGTGGAACAGCATGGAGGTCGAGGGCATACTCTCGGGGCGTCTGCTCAACAACAGACTGCTGATAAACGGAAACTTAGGCTACCGCGACAACCCCATAGCCAACAAAAACTTCATAGGCGACTTCGAGGTGCAATGGTTGCTGAACAAAAGCGGTAACATAAGCCTGAAAGCATATAACAAGACCAACGACCGATATTTCTCAAAAACCACGCTGACGACACAAGGCGCAGGCATTTTGTTGAAACACGATTTTGACGGTTGGAAATTTTGGCAAAAATAAAAATAAATAAAAGAACAAATATCATGAGACATTTTACATCTGTTAAAGAGATTGGTAATCTCGACCTTGCGGTAAAAGAGGCATTAGAGATAAAAGCCGACCGTTTCAAATACAGCCATCTGGGAAAGAACAAGACACTGATGATGGTATTTTTCAATTCGAGCCTTCGCACACGCCTCAGCACTCAAAAAGCAGCCCTTAATTTGGGCATGAACGTCATTGTACTTGACATTAATCAAGGAGCATGGAAATTGGAGACCGAGCGCGGTGTGATAATGGATGGCGACAAGCCCGAACATATACTTGAGGCAATTCCCGTAATGGCAAGTTACTGCGACGTGATAGGCGTACGCTCATTTGCCCGTTTCGAGGACAAGAAATACGATTACGACGAGGTTATCCTCAACCAATTCATACAATATTCGGGACGTCCCGTATTTTCGATGGAGGCAGCTACACGCCACCCATTGCAGAGCTTTGCCGACCTCATCACCATTGAGGAACACAAAACCGTAGCCCGTCCGAAAGTGGTTCTTACATGGGCGCCCCACCCCAAAGCATTGCCACAAGCAGTGCCCAACTCCTTTGCCGAATGGATGAACGCTGCCGACTACGACTTTGTAATCACACACCCCGAAGGATACGAGCTTGACCCTCAATTTGTCGGAAATGCAAAAGTTGAATACGACCAGATGAAAGCATTCGAAGGCGCAGATTTTATATATGCAAAAAACTGGGCTGCATACAGCGGCGACAACTATGGCAAAGTTCTAAGCAAGGACCGCTCATGGACAGTCAGCGACCGCCAGATGGCAGTCACCAACAACGCACACTTCATGCACTGCCTACCTGTGCGTCGCAACATGATTGTCACAGACGACGTTATTGAAAGCCCACGTTCGCTTGTTATTCCCGAGGCTGCCAACCGCGAAATATCGGCAACAGTGGTACTCAAACGAATCTTGGAAAATTTATAATGCAGGTACAACCATCAATAAAATACTCCTGTAACCCGGACGCGGGTTACAGGAGTATTTTATTGATACATATTCTCGTAAGGACTATTTTCCGGCACAGGCCTTATACTCCTCGCGCAACGAATCCATAAGTTCCTTCACGCTGACAATTCTATCGCATCGCCAAGCATTTGAACCGCTAAAAGCATAGCCATGCTCCATTCTACCCTTGTAGGCATTGTAAAGTGCCAACATTATACAATAAGGAGTCTTTTCAATGTCGCATGTCTTAAGGCAGTTAAATGCACACTTCTTGGGACGGCACAAACCCTCGGATACCTTGTCGAGAAAAACATTTCGTATTGCACGACCGGGCATACCCACAGGGCTCTTTATAATCTGAATATCATCCTTTTTCGCATTTATATAAGCCTGTTTAAAGGTGTCCGAGGCATCACACTCGTGAGTAGCCACAAAACGCGTACCCATCTGCACAGCATCTGCGCCCAAAGAGAGTATTCTGTGAATATCCTCGCCCGAATAGACACCGCCACCCGCAATAATAGGAATGTGGCAATTATGCTTTGACGAGAAATTCTTAACCTCCTCGACAACCTGCGGAACAATAGCTTCGAGCGAAAAAGCCTCATCCTCTATCTGTTCGTGTTTATAACCAAGATGACCGCCGGCCTTGGGACCTTCAACAACAATGGCATCGGGTATATAATTATATTCCGAGAACCATTTGGTACATAAAAGTCTGGCAGCACGTGCCGAAGAGACTATCGGAGCCAACTTTGTTGTTGCGCCCTCAGTTAAATAAGAAGGCAAATTCAACGGCAAGCCTGCACCTGCAAAAATTATATCCACCTTTTCTTCTATTGCAGTCTTGACAAGTTCGGGAAAATGCGTAAGAGCCACCATTATATTTACACCAATAATACCTTTGGTAGCCTGACGCGCCTTGCGAATCTCTTGGCGCATACCCCAAATACCGGCTTCACTGTAATCGTGTGAATATTCATTGTAGAGCAATCCAAGGCCGGCAGCCGAAATAACACCAATACCACCCTCCTCGGCAACTGCCGACGCAAGCCCCGAGAGAGAAATTCCGACACCCATGCCTCCTTGCACAATGGGAGTTGTTGCCGTGAGATTACCTATTTTAAGTTCGTTCATAATTTTATTGTGTTTATATTTTTTGCAAAAGTAATATTTACGTCCGTACCTCAAAAACGCAAGTGACGCAATGCGCTATTGGGGGTTAAAGTCGTTATTTGTGGGTAAAAAGCTGTATTTTGGGGTGAATTTAACCACAAACAAAGAACGCGACACGCAAAAGCAACAACGCTGCATTGACAAAACAGAATAGAAACACCCCGCAGAACAACTCTACGAACAGACAAAAAGGCGGCGTGTCCGAACAATGGACACGCCGCCTTTTTTATTATCAAACTTCAACTAATGCTTTTACTTTGGAAATTGTGCAATCATGTGCAAAGCAGTAACGGCACATTCGTCACCCTTATTACCGAGACGACCACCGCTGCGCTCCTGCGCCTGTTCCAAGTTGTTAGTAGTAATCAGACCAAAAATAACAGGAGTATTTCCTGTGACATTCAGGCTGGACAGCCCTGCTGTCACTCCCTCGCATATATAATCGAAATGAGGAGTATCACCCCTGATTACACAACCGATGGAAATTATAGCATCGTATTTCTCGCTCTTTACCAGACGCGACGTACCGTAAATAAGTTCAAAACTTCCGGGCACGCTGAAAAGTTCAATACCCTCCTTTTCAACACCATTGGCAAGCAACGTGTTTACAGCCCCATCGCGAAGAGCATAAGTAATTTCGGAATTCCACTCGGAGTACACTATCGCAATGCGACGACCCTGACCCGATGGCACTTTCGCAGGGTCGTAGTCTGATAAATTATGTAATTCGGTAGCCATATTATATATTATTATTAAAAAAAGCCGTCGCGTCTATTTCGGACAGGACGGCCTTTAAAATTTATGATTATTTAAAATTATTTTACTCTATTGATATATTTATCTATATCCATAGCCTGCATAGATGCATAATATTTCTCTTTTATCTGAGTGTAAACCTTAAGAGCATCCTCTTTTTTACCTTGTTTCTCGTATATGAGACCTGCCTGCAACAAGCAGTAAGGGCTTACAGTGTTATTGTCGGCAACTTCGGCAGCCTCGATAAATTTGCTAACTGCCGACGCAAGGTCACCTGTGTTTGCATAGCAGTTGCCAAGCGCACCAAGAACACCGGGAGCAACCATCTTGTCGCTGCCATCAAAAGCCTTAAGATAAGGAATAGCCTCTTCGTAACGTCCAGTCTGAGCAAGTGCAAGACCGGCGTAAGCGTTTGCTACGTTAGCTGAGGGAGTACCGTCAAACTCGTCTATTATCTGCATAAAGCCCATGTTACCCTGCTCGTCGCCATTGAGAGCCTTTTCAAAATCCTGAGCGGCAAAATATGTCTGAGCTTGGAAAATAGCCTCGGACGCCTCTTTTGCACGGGGCTCCGACACATAAGTTTGATACAAGATGCTACCGCCTACCAATATAACAACTGCGGCAACAGCTACTATAATCTGCATTTTATATTTGAGTATAAATGCTTCTGATTTGCCCACTACCTCTTCAATGTTGATAGCCTCGGGCTGTGTGTTTTGTTTTTTCATATTTATAATTTTTATATACTTCAAAAAAGGTCTTTTCAATTCTGAACTGCAAAAATAGTTCTTTTCTGCTTAGCTTGAAAATTTCTATCTGTTTTTTTTCTTAAATAAAGCAATATTCTCGTTTTTTTTACCGACTTTGCATATATACGCGGTCTCTGAAGTAAAATATCAAAGTAAACTTTGTATTTTGCTCATTTCTTACTACATTTGCTTGTCGTAATATGCAAAAAACGAGAAACGACACATTTACAGATATATACAATAAAAATAGTTGAATGTTATTAAACACTATTTCCATACTTAACTATCGCAGTCTTGCAGCAGTGGAACTTGAGCTTTCGCCCAAAATAAACTGTTTCATAGGGAGCAACGGCGTCGGAAAAACTAATTTGCTGGATGCAGTCTACTACCTATCATTCTGCAAAAGTGCCATAAACCCTGCCGACAGCCAACATATAAAGCACGATGAACCGTTTTTCATGATTCAAGGCGCATATTTGTCGGACAGCGGCGTCAGAGAAGAATTTTCTTGCGGATTGAAGCGCGGAGAAAAAAAACAGTTCAAACACAACAAAAAAAGCTACGACAAACTATCGGAACACATTGGCCGCGTGCCGCTTGTGATTATATCCCCCTCGGACCATGAGCTTATTGCAGGTGGCAGCGACGAACGACGCAAGTTCATGGATGTTGTAATATCGCAATACGACAAAGAGTACCTGCACTCCCTGATACGCTACAATCGCGCCCTGACACAACGCAACGTAATGCTGCGCAGCGACCACGAACTTGACCCGGAAATGATGGAACTTGTGGAGCAGATGATGGCTGCCGAAGCATACAAGGTATACGAATGCCGAAAAGGATTCGTAGAACGCCTGATACCCATCTTTCAGCAATTCTACCAAGAGATAGCAGGCATCAACGAATTCGTCAGCCTCTCTTACCGTTCGAACCTTGCCGATTACTCTTTAGCCGAACAGCTTGCCGCCTCGCGATACGACGACCGTCGCGTGGGATACACCACCAAAGGCATACACAAAGACGAACTCGTAATGCAGTTGAACGGCTACCCTATAAAAAAAGAAGGTTCACAAGGCCAGAATAAAAGCTATCTGGTTGCACTTAAACTTGCTCAATTCGATTTTTTGCATCAATGTAGCGGTGAGACCCCCATACTGCTATTGGATGACATATTCGACAAACTCGACTCGCAACGTGTGGAGCAGATTGTGAAATTAGTTTCCGGCGAACGATTCGGACAGATATTCATCACCGACGTCAATCGCGACCATATAGACACCATACTCGACTGCACCGACGGAGGATACAAACTTTTTAAAGTAGCCGACGGCACAGCACAATTAATAAAAGGAAGATGAAACGAGGAGGAGTAAAATCAATAAGTGAGCTTGTGCGAGAAACATGCCGCGAAGAGGGCCTCGAAACCCCGCTCAACGAATATCGCCTGATAAAAGCATGGTCACAGGTGCTTGGCAACAGCGTCAATCACTACACAGGAGAAATGTTCATAAAGAATCAAATACTATATGTACACGTAACATCATCCGTGCTGCGACAGGAACTAATGATGAACAGGAAAAACCTTGTACGCCGCCTCAACGAACATGTAAAAGCACAAGTAATAACAGACATTATACTTAAATAGACACACATTTTAGTAAAATATGAAAAACAGACAATTAAAGACAATAATATTGCTGACAAGCATTGTAATTGCCACGACCACCGTTACAGCACAAACACCCTTCTACCTGTTGAACAATTCAGGCACACTATACACGTTCACACTCGAAGAAAAGCCCCGTTTCTGGCATTCGGGACAACTGTTACACCTACACACCGAAAATTCAAAAATAAGTTTCGTGCTAAACAAAATAGCACAAATATTTTGGGACAACGACATACCCACCTCCATTTCAGAAACAGCCGAAAGCAAAATAAACTTCACCATACGCGACGGCAAACTTCAAATATCGGGGAACCCCACAGAGACAATATACATATACTCACTAAAAGGAATACTCTGTGCCCAAATTGAGCCGACAGGCGACGAAACAGAAACAATAGACATAGACAATCTTGCAAACGGTACATACCTTGTAAAAATATCGGATTTCACATTTAAATTCATAAAAAAATGATAAAGAGAATCTCAATATACCTTTTATATACGTTTGCACTGTTCCTATCGGCAACAGCAAACGACTCCATATTCGTGCAACTGAAGGACGGCAGCATCCTCGCATACGAATATGCCCAATACGACACAGTATCGGTAGACGAGACATATATAACCATCAACGACACAACATTCTTTTCGGGCACAGTAAAAAGAATCACATTCGACCGCAAACACCTGCGAAACGAAAAATCGGCACAATTAATATCACTGAAGCTGCGCGGCGACGACCAGCCCAATAAAGCACTGCTCGGTAACACTTTCACAGCAGACGTCGATGAACTAACCGTAAAAGACACAATAATCTTCAACATTCCATTCCTTACAGACTTTAAACTAACCCCCTACTTTGTCGCAAGTTCACAAAAGGCAAAAGTATATTCAGGCGACGAAGAAATAATACCGGGCGAAAGCATTATAGACTTTACAAAGCCTGTAACCATAAGCATCAGACAACCCGGCTATGACAATCGCGAATATACCATCATTGTAAAAAATTCGGGACTACCCATTGTCTGCATAGAAACACCGGAGAAAAAACCCGTCACAAGTAAGAACACATGGGTTGAAAAATCCTCAATGACAATATATAAACCCGATGGAACAATAAGCTACGAATCGGGCACGGACTACATGAATATACGCGGACGAGGCAACAGCACATGGAGCTACACAAAAAAGCCATATAACATAAAGCTGAACGTAAGAACATCCATCCTCGGAATGCCCAAACACAAACGCTGGTGCCTGCTTGCAAACTACATAGACCGCACACTGATGAGAAACGCAGTAGCCTTTGAACTTGCCAAAATGACCTCTATGGACTGGACACCCAACGGCAAATACGTAGAACTCATTCTCAACGGCAAGCCCTTGGGCAACTACTATCTGTGCGAGGCCATAAGAATAGATAAGAACAGAGTAGACATAAACGAAATGTCGGTAAATGACATTTCGGGCGACGCAATTACCGGAGGCTATCTGCTCGAACTTGACAGCTACTACGATGCTACATGGAAATTCAAGACCACATATTACAACATGCCGGTAAACATAAAACAACCCGACGACGATGAATTCAATCAACATCAACTGACATATATAAAGAATTACTACAACTCAGGCGAAAAAGAGCTTAACAAAGGCTCGATAAGCGGCTTTGCCGAGTATTTCGACATGAACACCCTCATCGACTGGTACCTGCTGAACGAGGCTATCTACAACCCCGAACTTAACCACCCGAAAAGCAGTTACATGTACAAGGACAAAGGCGACAAGCTGCACATGGGCCCCGCATGGGACCACGACTGGGGAACATTCACCCCCCACAGCAGTCTTAAAAACAATAACAGCATGTGGTTCAAGGAATTATTCAAGCACCAAGAATTCAAAGAGATGTTAAAGGCAAGATGGAATATTCTTAAAAAACCATTTGCGTCAATAGAAACATTCATCGAAGAGACACGCGAAGAGATTAGAGCCTCGTGGGAATACAACACTACACTTTGGCCCAGCATCAGCAACAACGTGAACGGCGACGTCACACTGCCATACGACGAGGCAGTCGATCGCCTGAAAAGTTCTTTCCTTAACCGTTTGAAGTCACTCGATGCAATAATAAATTCATTGTAATTTAACAACATTTATGCAAGTAAACTGTTTTTTAAGAGAGGTTCTACAAATCAGGTCGCGTCGATTTTTGAGTTTTGTTTTTAGTATATTTATAGAACCTCTCTTAATAACAATATTATAAAAATGCGTAAGGCAAAAAAGCACTTAAGGCCGTAAAAACAGCTCCATAAAACAGTTTCAACAAAATGACAGAGAGAACAAAAAACGGAATACTACTGCGGCTTACGACCCTCAGTTTCCTCGAGTTTACCATTTGGGGTGCATACCTGACCTCAATGGGCATATACCTGTTCAAAGTCGGGCTCGGTGACAAGATAGGGTGGTTTTTCGCAATGCAAGGAATAGCATCAATCTTTATGCCTGCCATAATAGGCATTATTGCCGACCGTTGGATAGCGGCACAAAAGATGCTGTCGTTGTGTCATCTGTTGTCGGCAACATTCATGGCATTTACCGGCTACACAGGCATGACAAAGGGTGCCGACGTGACGTTTACCGACCTTTTCGTACCATACGCATTGAGCATCATGTTCTTCATGCCCACAATAGCACTCTCAAATTCAGTGTCGTACAGCGTGCTTAGCGAACATGGCAAGGATGTGGTAAATATCTTTCCGCGCATAAGAGTATTCGGCACCATAGGCTTCATAGCATCCATGTGGATAATAGACCTTTTGGGATACAAAGACTCATACAACCAATTTTTCACTTCGGCAGTGTGGGGAATAATAATGTCGGCGTACGCATTGACAATTCCCTCCTGTCCGCCAAACAAGAGCAAAGGCGAACGAGGATTCCTTGCACGACTGGGGCTTGAC
>CAZXIQ010000052.1:0-9740 GCA_964640785.1 uncultured Bacteroidaceae bacterium
TTCTGCAATGTTCCGCTCAACGCCATACCTATTGCAACACCGGCCGATGCAAACAAGGCAATGAACGACGATGTATCAATTCCAATAACGCTGATGATGATAATCAAAAGAAGTATGAGTGTCACAATATCAATGAAACTCACAAGAAACGTCTGAATGGAGGCGTCTGTCTTTTTCTTTTTCATCATTGTCTTAGTCATGGAAATAAGACGTTTGGAAAGCCAACGGCCCACAATCCAGATTAAAACAATTTGAATAATTTTACTACCTAAAGTCAGTGCTGCGTTTGTAAGATACTCGGCAACTTCGGCAAGAGTCAATCCCGAGAGAGAGGCAACTGTCTCTTGTATGCTCTGCGCACTGATGGCTACACTGTCGGCAACTGCCGCAGCTTGCGCTGAAAGAAAATTTAAAATCATATAAACTGTATTAAAAAAATAAATAATTCAATTATTCCGCGAAAAACATAATACAGGTGTAAAAACCTTTACTCCTCTAATAATTGACGCGCTGCGTTTTTCGTATCAACCTTTTTTATTACACGCTCAACCGTACAATCATCGGTCGATACGACAAATGTGGTACGTAAAATACCCTCATACACTCTGCCGGCCAATTTCTTCTCGCCCCACGCGCCAAACTGCTTGATAAGCGCCCTGTCGGTGTCGGCAATCAAAGGGAAATTAAGCTGTTGCTTGGCTTTGAAACGCTGATGCGACGCCTCGCTGTCGGCACTGACGCCAACCACCGCATAGCCGGCGGCAACAAGTTCGTCCAGCCCGTCGCGCAGAGAACAAGCCTCGGCCGTGCAGCCCGGAGTACTATCTTTCGGATAAAAATATATCACCAGCTTTTTACCGGCAAAATCACTCACGCGCAATTCGCGTCCCGTCTCGTCACGTCCAAGAATCTCGGGCACCTTATCGCCAATGTTCAACATATTATTCTACGATTTTCACACTTAATATTCTTACATCTTCCAAAGGACGGTCGTTTGCATCGGTAGCCACATTCTGTATCTTATCGACAACATCGAGACCTTTTGTTATTTCACCGAAAACTGTATATTGTCCATCGAGAAAAGGTGTTCCGCCAACGGTCGTATAAAGTTTTTTCTGCTCGGGAGAAAGTTCACCGAGACCAACCTCTTTCATTCTTTGGCTCATATTCTCAACCTCTTCGGGAGTATATATCTTTCCCCATACAATATAGAACTGGCTCGCCGAGGAGCGTTTCATGGGATTCACAACATCACCCTCACGGGCAGCAGCAAGCGCACCGCGTTTGTGCAATAGTTGCGGAGTTCTGAACTCTGCATCGAGACGATAATCGGGACCACCCTCGCCCAGACGCACACCTGCCTCGGCATTTTTTGAATCGGGGTCACCACCTTGAATCATAAAATCTTTTATCACACGATGAAATAGCAGTGAATCGAAATATTGTTCGCCTGCAAGTTTTATAAAATTATCACGATGCTTGGGTGTCTCGCCATAAAGAAGAAATTCCATAGTACCGGCAGTTGTCTCCATCACCACCTTTGCCGTACCCTGTTTTTGCGCACAACCGCCAAACAAAATTGCTGCCACAAGCAGCAACAGACCAAATGTTTTTTTCATAGTTTTTGCTATTTTTGAAATTGCGACTGTAAAGGTAGTAATTGCACACACAACCAACAAAGATTTTCTTTTATATTTTACAAAAAACAGGTATCTTTACAATCGAATAAAAAGTATCAAACATATGAGAAAGACACTATTGCTAATAATTTGCACGTTACTATCCTTTGCATCGCTCAATGCACAGGATATTGAATATTCCGTCGATAAAATATGGAGCAACGGCTCGCACTGCGCATTTACTTCTATAATAAAATTCAAAGGGCGATACTATTGCTCTTTTCGCGAAGGAGTGACACACATTTTCGACAAAGAGGGAAAGGCCGAGGGGAAAGTACGGCTGCTTGTTTCGAAAAACGGTAAAAAGTGGAAGTCGGCACTGTTCGTCGGAAAAGAGGGGTACGACCTGCGCGACCCCAAGCTATCAATCACCCCCGACGGCCGACTGATGATAATCGTTGGAGGTTCGGTCTATCGCAACAAAGTTCTCGAAAGACTTGAACCGCAAGTTATTTTCAGCGAAGATGGAGTAAACTTCACAGAACCGCAACCCGTCAATATAGCCCAAGAGGCCTGCACCGGCCGCGACTGGATATGGCGCGTCGTGTGGGACGGCAACATAGGCTACGGAGTAAACTACGCATCCAAAGGCAACGAGGCGCGTCTATCATTGTTGAAGACCACAGACGGAATAAATTACGAACTTGTGACCCACCTTGACATAAAAGATTTTCCCAACGAAACAACAGTGCGCATTCTGCCCGACAAACGCATGCTGATGATGGTACGTCGCGAACGTGGTGACTGTAAAGGATATTGGGGTGTCAGCAAACCTCCATACACTGAATGGGAGTTCAAGCCCATGGAGATGCGCTTGGGCGGACAAGATTTCTTACCTATAAACGAGAATAACATCATTATGTCGTCACGTTCGTACTACATACGTTCCTACCCAAAGACTGCCATCTATAAAGGTGGGATAAACGGTAAATTCCAAGAGGTGCTGATGCTGCCTTCAGGTGGCGATTGCAGCTATCCGGGCATGCTTGTTGTGGACGATGAACTATGGGTTACATATTATTCGAGCCACGAACCGACAAATGCCTCTATTTATCTTGCTAAAATACCTTTGAAAAGTTTAGGAATAGAAAAGAGTGACAAAAAATGAAAATCTTCAGGACAGAGCAGATACGTAAAATAGACTCGGACACCATGCTCTACGAGCCTATTACCTCGATAGACCTCATGGAACGTGCAGCACGTGTCCTCACCGCTGCTATAATAGAAAAATTCGGTAAAAAAGGGAATTTCTTTGCCATTTTCGCCGGACCGGGCAACAACGGTGGCGACGCTCTTGCCATAGCCCGCATGCTCGATGCATCGGACGAAAAAACATGCGTATGGCTTGTAAACCCCAAAGAAAAACTATCACCCGACTGCGAACAGAATTTTAAAAGATTGAAAGAGAGCGGAACACCCATACATATATGCAACAACGAATTTACGCCTACGCAGCTACCTGAAAATTGCATAATCATAGACGGAATCTTCGGCAGCGGGCTCAACAAGCCTGCCGAAGGGCTGTTCGCCAAGGTTATACAATTCATAAATAATTGTCGGGCAACGATAGTGGCAATAGACATTCCCTCGGGGCTGCACGGCGAAAAAAGCGACAGTTCAAATGCCTGCAATACAATACAAGCCGACACCACCCTGACGTTACAATTCCCCAAACTGTCGTTTTTCATGCCCGAGAATGATAAATTCGTAGGAAAGTGGCACATTTTAGACATTAACCTGAGCAGCAGAGCCATCGAAGAGCAAAAAAGTTGTTTGCACTACACCGAGCAAGAGGAAATTGCAGCAATGATACCCTCGCGCAAAAAATTTTCGCACAAGGGCGACTATGGTCACGCACTGTTAATTGCCGGCTCGCAAGGAATGGCAGGAGCTGCCATTTTAGCAGCAAGAGCCACACTGCGCTCGGGCGTCGGGCTACTATCGGTGTGTACCCCCCGATGCAACAACATAATACTGCAAACGGCCGTCCCCGAAGCAATGACACTGACCGGCTGTGGAGAGTATCATCTGTGTCAATCGCCCACCACTGAACGCTACACAGCAGTAGCCATCGGTCCCGGCCTTGGAACAAACAAAGAGAGCGAAAAAGCACTGTTGCACCTAATCGACACATGCAAAGTACCAATGGTACTCGACGCAGATGCCTTGAACATAATATCCGGACATCCTGATACATTAAAACGGCTCCCCGCCGGCAGCATAATAACCCCTCATCCGGGAGAATTTGCCCGCTTAACAGGAGGAGTAAAAAAACGTGAAGAACAAATTGCAAAAGCCACAGAAATGGCACAAAAGAACAACATCTGCATAATACTGAAAGGGGCATACACAGCAATCTGTTCACCCGACGGGAACATATATTTCAACAACAGCGGAAACCCGGGAATGGCTACGGCGGGCAGCGGCGACACACTGACAGGCGTTGCACTCGCACTCTTGGCACGCGGGCTAAACGCTACAACAGCTGCACGCATTGCCACATACATTCACGGGCTTGCAGGAGACATTGCAGCCAACAGATACAGCGAAACGGCACTGACGGCAGGAAACATCGTAGACGCCCTACCGTCAGCATGGAAAATAATGGAACAATGAAAAAAGCTACCAAGCATGATGCAACTCTTTCTCACGTTCGCGCGAGAAATTTGCAGGCTCTTTAAGGTCGAACAACTTAAAACTGTTACCCGCAGGCGACATTCCAATCTCGCCGCTTTTCAGCAATTCATCGACAATATCAGGCAGTTGCTCATAAGATTCTATATTTACAGCCGACCTACCGCTGCGACGCACAAGAGCAAAGGTCGTAGCAATTTCAACAGGAAAAACACTTTTATAGTGTTGCACAAAATTCTTTACATTCTTTATCGTCGGAGCGCAACAATCCGCCTCACTGCCCGAATGTTTAAACATACGAGCAGGAATATCACCCTTGCCAAGAGCAAGAATCTCTTTCACAAAAGCATTATAAGTAGTGTAACCGCGAAGAATAGTCTCACGACCATCATACTCGAGCAAAAAAGTTGGAAATTCCTTAACATCATAATCTCTTGCACGCTCACGGTCGTCGGCAAACGCCTTTTTCGCAGCATCGCTGTCCATCGTCTGTCTGAACTCATCAGGGTCGAACCCCTCGACAGCAGCAAGGTCGGCAAGCACCTCGACGCGCGAAGTTTGCATTGCCTCGACAGCGGTTGCCTGTTGCACACGTCGCAAAAAACGGTTGGCGCGTGCAATACTGCCACCATCACCCACACTATGCCCGCAACAAAGCTTAGCAGCCACATAGGCTATATTTTGTGGAAAAGTTGAAGGAAACTCTTCCGAAAAAAGATGAAACCCATGCTCCTGCACCGGCATTCCATGAACAACCGTAGCCTCTAACCACGCCTTCATCATATTTCTATTAGAGAGAGCCACGTCGCCACCAATCTGCAAACGACGATTCACAAAAGAGCGTATATCTTCTATCATTCCACACATCACATACTCAATCTCAACATTTTTTCCAAGGCGATACTCAATAGCTCTCAACACAGGCACACTACCCCAACACCATGTACACACAGGGTCGGCAAAAACCGTAATTCTAAGTTTCTCCATAATTATTACAATATAATTTATTGCAATATAACATTCGAAACAGTGAATTTGTTCGGCACGTCCGACACAAAAACTACCTTAGCTCATCACCGGCAATACACTCATTCATCAACATCACCTCAAACTCACGCAACCATCGTGGCGCAGCACCGAAACTATCAACCACCACACGGCTCTTTCCATCCAAGCTGAGCGACAACACATATTTGTGATTATCCTTTACATCACCTTGATAAACAGGGCGCATAGAAAAGAATCCGTTGCGCAAAGCATGCCCCACCAAACTATCGAAACGAGCATTTGGCAACCAACGTTTGAAACGCAGATTCATCTTATCGCAATATTCGTCAAGCACCTTTACACGAGCATAGTCGTTAAACTCGCAACTCTCGTACGAAACCTCGTAAAGTTTTCTATTGTTTTTATCGTAAAAACTTAACGACAAAGCAGTTTCGCCTCTCTTTTTTTTCCTTAAGAAACCAAACATAAGAAAAAGATTTTAATAAATATATTAAATAAAATTCCTGCTGCAAAGATGCAACACAATTCAAAGATTCACTTTGCTGTTTTAACATTTTTACGACACCATACGCATGGAAAAAGAACGAAAAAACGATGTAAATTCGTGCATAAAATGCGATAAATACCTGCGCAACAATCGCTTAATGGGTTTCACATACATGCGAAAATCGTCACGCACCTCCTTAGCAACAGAAATTGTAACATAAGATGTACCCGCCACAAAAAATGCGAGAAGAAGATAACTTATAATATTCACGTCGTTCATAATACCTGTTTTTTTATGATTACAAGACAAAAGTACCCTTGACGTGTGACAACTCTTGACACAAAATAAAAAAATATCGCAGTGAGGACAAAAATCTGTTTTAAAAGAATGCTAAGAAACCACTAAACAAAAAAACTGCGACAACCCTCTATACGAAGATTGTCGCAGTAAACTTAAAAAATATGCAGAAACTACACTAAAGTCTCAACAACTTTCATTATTTCAAGACCGACAGCATCGGCCTCCTCTTGCGTAGGAGCCTCGGAGTAGACACGTATGATAGGCTCAGTGTTACTTTTTCTCAGATGCACCCAACTATTTTCAAAATCGAGTTTCACACCATCAATGTCATTAATGGCAGCCTTGCCTGCATATAAATCCTTAATTTTAACAAGAATAGCATCAACATCTGTTCCGGGCTGAAGGTCTATTCTGTTCTTGCCCATGAAATATGCAGGATAGGTAGCTCTCAATTCGCTCACCTTCTTACCCTCGTGTGCAAGGTGGCTGAGGAAAAGACCAATACCAACAAGTGCATCGCGACCATAGTGGCTCTCGGGATAAATAACTCCACCGTTACCCTCGCCACCAATAACAGCACCTGTCTCTTTCATCAGTGTCACAACATTCACCTCACCCACAGCCGATGCAGCATATTTTCCGCCACGAGCAGCAGTAACATCGCGCAACGCACGTGTAGAGCTAAGATTCGAGACTGTATTTCCGGGTGTATGTTTAAGCACATAATCGGCAACAGTAACAAGTGTATACTCCTCGCCATACATTTCACCATTCTCACAAATGATAGCCAAACGGTCTACATCGGGGTCCACCACAAAGGCAACATCATTGCCACCCTTTGTCATAAGACCCATTATGTCGCAAAGGTTCTTTGCCAAAGGTTCGGGATTATGCTGGAAATCACCTGTCGGCTCGCAGTAAAGTTTTTCTACACTCTTTACACCAAGCTGCTCAAGCAACATGGGAAGAACAACACCACCAACAGAGTTTACACAGTCGATAGCCACTTTGAAACCGGCTTTTTTAATAGCCTCTACATCCACCAATGGCAATGCAAGCACCGCATCAATATGTTTCTGATTATATGTCTCGTCGAGACGATATTTTCCAAGCGTCTCAACATCGGCATAAACAAACTCCTCGGCCTCGGCTATGCGCAACACCTCTTGTCCCTCGGCAGCATTAAGGAACTCACCACGTTCGTTCAAAAGTTTCAACGCATTCCACTGACGGGGATTATGGCTCGCAGTAAGTATAATACCACCGCATGCGCCCTCCATTGTCACTGCAAGTTCAGTAGTGGGAGTCGATGCAAGACCAATGTCCACAACATCAAAACCCATACCCATGAGAGTGCCGCAAACAACTTTATTAACCATTTCGCCAGAAAGTCGTGCGTCGCGACCAACAACAATTTTGTTGCTTTGCACTGAAGTTGTCTTACGTATCAGCGATGCATACGCCGATGTTAATTTCACAACATCCAGAGGTGTCAAACCCTCATCGGCATGTCCGCCGATGGTACCTCTGATTCCCGAGATTGATTTAATTAATGTCATATAATTTTTCAGGTATAAAGGTTATCTGATAGAAACAAGGATAAACATACGAAGAGGCATTGGATGTTCCCTTTGTATGTGGAACTATAAGATTCACTTTTGCATATTGCGAAGAATTCCTTGTCAAATATAAATAAGGCATAGGAGTCAGCCAGCCGGTAGGAACTGCACCACCGTAAATAGAATACATATAACCACTTGTAAACGTAGCAGAATAGGAACTATGGCTTAACTCTACACGAAGATGGTCGGGATTATCCGAATCGTATATATTACCGGTAATTGTGTCACCCTCGGAAATATTGTATTCAAAGAAACGTGCCATCATATTAAGCTTTTCACCCTCATACATTTTACGCGCACCGGCCACACCTTTGGGGTTACGAACTATCTGCATGTAAACGTCGTCGATTAATACATACTCGTTATTTTCAACGTCGGTAACAGAGTCATTCTCTATAAATTCCTTATACGTAATGACATTTATACCCTCGTCACGAATAAACTGTTTGATAGCATCAGCCTCACGCTCCTTCATGTCAGAATAGGAAACCTCATCATCACATGCCACAAACATCATCGCCAGCAAAGGCAAAAAGAATAATATAAATTTGTTTTTCATTTCTTTAATTACATCAATAATAAAAAAACCTTGCTGCGCCCATAAAACGCAGTATAGCCACAAAGTTACTACAAAAGAGAAACAAACAAAAAATTTTGCTCTCATTTTTAGTTATACTTTTAAATTATTTAGAAACTGTTTGAAAAACAAATAACTTATAAAGCTTTTTTAAAAAAACACAATTGAAATTGCTTGCCTATTTATCAATTGATAGGCAAGCAATTTCAATTGTATCGACCCGACATTAGATTACTATATTACAATCTTACTTTCACAGCCTTACCACCCACGCGAAGAATATAAACCCCCTTGTCGAGAGCAATCTCCTCGCCTGCGTAAGAATCAATCTTTTCAATAAGCACGCCTGCGGCAGAGTAAACAGCAACTGCCTTACCCTCGACAGAGGTTAGCTGAATACCACCTGCTGTCACCTCAAAGGCGGGAGCATCGTCCTCAATATCCTCGACGCCTGTCGGGTCAAACTCAACGATATTTACAAAGTAGTTCCAAAACGGGTCAGTTTGATATATTACCAAAGAGCCGGTCGGTACATAAAGTATTATATTCGCGTATTGAGCATCTGTAAAATATCCAACCGAGGGAGGCGTTTCTCCTAATAAGTATATGCTTGTAAGTCCTGTACATTCATTGAACGCCCAATCTTCTATACTTGTCACACTATTCGGAATAATGACACTTGTAAGGCTACTACAACCGGAGAACGCATAATTTCCTATACTTGTCACACTATTCGGAATAATGACACTTGTAAGGCTACTACAACCGGAGAACGCATAATTTCCTATACTTGTCACACCGTTAGGGATAATTGTACTTTTGCATCCTGCAACAAGCGTGTTTGATGCAGTTTCTATTATAGCATTGCAATTATCGCGTGAGTCATATACAGCGTTACCATTCTCTACCGCTATGCTTGCAAGGCGGATACAATTTTGAAATACATAGCGACCAATATTTGTTACGCTTTCGGGAATAGTGACACTTGTAAGGTTTCTGCAACGAGCAAAAGCAGCATCATCTATACTTGTCACATTGCCGGGAATTACGATATTAGAAAGGCTACTACAACCGGAGAAGGCTGCATTCTCTATACTCGTCACACTGTTACCAATGACAACACTTGAAAGGCTATAACATTCTTCGAACGCACTGTTGCCTATGCTTATAACACCATTACCGATAATAATACTTTTAAGAGCTGTGCATCCGGTAAACGCACCGCCACCTATAAATTTAACACTATCGGGGATTGTAACACTTGTAAGACCGCTGCAAAAGGCATACGCATATTTTCCTATGTTTGTAACACTGTTGCCAATTATTACATTTGTAAGACCGGTGCATTCATAGAACGCACTTTCTCCAATATTTGTAACACTATTGGGAATTTTGATATCTGTAAGACCGGTGCATTCATAGTATTTACAACC
>CAZXIQ010000053.1:0-9735 GCA_964640785.1 uncultured Bacteroidaceae bacterium
ACACATAAGGTTTTTGGGGTGTTTTTTAAAATACAGGGGTGAAATTTGTTATTTAGGGGTGAAATGCGCGCGCAAAATTACTCTATTAAGTAACTAATCAACATTGAGCCGATGTTTTTCAGAGGCAAGAGAAGTAAATAAATCCAACAAGCAAAAAGCAAGAAACCGCTTTAGTTTGTATCGCATTTTTTATAGAGCGAAAACAGGATGCTTAATTGTTTTTGCAGGGAGTGTGGCGGGCAGTGTAACCGAGGGAAAAAGAAAAGGACAATTATGATAATAAAAAACAGCGAAACAAACGATGTAGTTTCTATATAAAAACTTTTACTTAAAAATTCAAACAATTTCTTATAATATTCATTGAAAAAGGGGAAAAATCGAGTAACAACGAAGATAGCTGACAAAAAAATGAAAATAATCAAAAAAAATGCACTACCTTTACAAATAGAATGAAAATAAATAAAACTACACAAACACACTAAAAAAAAGAAGCAAAGGCTGAGAACATTCGCCATAAGCTGAAAATTAGAGTAAAAATCAAAAAAAACCTGACGTATATGAAAAAAGAGGTAAAGTTCAGTTTAGTTTACCGAGACATGTTTCAATCATCCGGTAAATTTCAACCGTTAGCACATCAGTTGGAAAAGATAGCACCTGTAATTGTAGAAATGGGCTGTTTCGCACGAGTAGAAACAAACGGCGGCGCATTTGAGCAAGTGAATTTAATGGCCGGAGAAAATCCGAACAAGGCTGTGCGCGCATTTACAAAGTGTTTCAACGACGCAGGCATACAGACACACATGCTCGACAGAGCATTGAACGCACTGCGCATGTTCCCCGTTCCTGCCGACGTTCGCCGCTTAATGTACAAGGTGAAGAAAGCGCAAGGCACAGACATTACACGAATATTCTGCGGATTGAACGACGTACGCAACATCATTCCCTCAATAAAATACGCATTAGAGGCAGGGATGATACCCCAAGCGACACTGTGTATAACATCATCGCCCATACACACCATTGAGTATTATAGCGAAATGGCAGACACACTCATCAACGAGGGAGCAACAGAAATATGCCTGAAAGACATGGCGGGAATAGGCCGCCCCGACTTTTTGGGAAAACTGGTAAAAAGCATCAAGGACAAACACCCCGACATAATCATTCAGTATCACGGTCACAGCGGCCCGGGACTCTCTATGGCCTCAATTCTCGAAGTGTGCAAAAATGGTTGCGACATAATAGACACAGCCATAGAACCACTCTCATGGGGAAAAGTACATCCGGACATCATCAGTGTGCAGGCAATGCTGAAAGACGCCGGCTTTAAAGTTGCCGACATCAACATGAATGCCTACATGAAAGCACGCAGCCTTACGCAAGAATTCATTGACGAGTGGCTGGGATATTTCATGGACAACAACAATAAACTGATGAGTTCTTTGCTGCTCACAAGCGGACTTCCCGGAGGAATGATGGGCTCCATGATGTCCGACCTTGCAGGTGTATATAAAGGAATAAACGGAATTCTTCAAAGTAAAGGCAAGCCCATATACAACACCCTCGACGAATTAATGGTGGAACTTTTCAATGAAGTAGCATACGTATGGCCACGTGTGGGCTACCCTCCTCTTGTAACCCCATTCAGCCAATATGTGAAAAACATAGCCTTGATGAACCTGCTTAGCCGCGCGCAGGACGAGCCACGTTTCAGCCGCATGGACGACAGTATGTGGGGAATGATACTCGGAAAGAGCGGAAAACTCCCCGGAGAGGTTGCACCCGAAATTATAGAACTTGCAAAAGAAAAAGGATACAAATTTACCACTGCCGACCCGCAAAGTTTCTACCCCGATGCACTCGACAAATACATTAAAGAGATGGAAGAGCTTGGATGGGAACGCGGCGAAGACGACGAGGAACTGTTTGAATTTGCAATGCACGAACGCCAATATCGCGACTTCAAGAGCGGCGTTGCAAAAGAGCGTTTCCTCGCAGACATAGAAAAAGCCAAAGAGGGCGAACTTGCGAAACAAGGCATCAGCATTGAAGAAATAAAAGCCATTAAACACGCAAAGGCCGAACCAATAGCAGCCCCCGAAAAAGGACAACTTATTTGGGAAGTTTCTTACGACGGCACATCACAGCCACCCGCAATAGGCAAGCACTACGACGCCGACCAAGAATTCTGCACAATCATCACTCCTTGGGGCGAGTTACAATCAATAGCAACAGGATTGGGCGGACGAGTAGTTGAAATATGCGCACAACAAGGCCAACAGGTACGCCGCGGCGACATTATAGCCTATATTCAACGCGACGGTCTTTTTGACTAAAATTTTAATCAAGAAATTATTAAGAAACTCTTTAAAATTAATATGCCCGCAAAATCTGTGGGCATATTAATTTTAAAGAGCAAAGAACATTCATCACACATAATTAATAATACCCCTCATTTGCAAAAAGAAAAAAATAGAAAATCCTTTAAGATGAGAAACGTAAAAATTCGTATATATATATTCGTGATAATCATTTGTCTGTCGTCGTGTATTCAACTACTGCATGCTCAAAATCTTGCATTGAAACTGGATGGCGAGGACAACAATGTACGGACGGGAATCGGCTTTATAGAGGCCCCATGGACACTTGAAACATGGATAAAAGGAGATGACAGCAAATGGAAAAAACAGGAGGTACTGTTTGGTGGCGGAGAGTACAGCACATACTCTCAAGCAGATAATCTGCCACTTGTTATTTCGGAAGGCCGACTGTGCAGCGTGAAGGCCGGATTAATTTCAGAAACAGTGCTTGATGAGCAGTGGCACCATGTAGCATTGACCTGTGACGGTGAACAGATGCGCCTCTATATAGACGGAAAACTGAATGCCCGAAAAGACACTGCGGTGATAATCATCCCCGGAGCGATAGGAGTGAATGAAACATCTGAATCTGTTTTTGGAGGGATGATGGACGAAGTGAGAGTGTGGAAAGCCGCCCTTACCGAAAAGACAATAGGACAATGGAAAGGCAGGCCTCTTTCTCCCAAACACAAAGCAATAACAGAGTTGATAGCCTATTATAATTTTGATGCAGGCATTGACGATACAGCACTTAATTGGATGGGGAGCGGATACCTGTCGTATCATTTGCGGAACGGCAGGATAGGTTATAGCGGCAGCAAGCCTGTTGCACATGCTGTTTCGGCCAACAATGAGGGCTTTACACCCTATGAGGGGAAACAACGCATCTTCAGTGTCGTTCCCATTGAAAGCGAATGGGACGTGGTGTGCGGGAGCAAAGAAAACCAGATGATGAAGATGCGAATTTGCACACAAGGAAAGCGCAAGCCAATTTCCGTCAAAGGCTTTACGCTGAACCTGCAACAGATGAGCAATCCAAAGAATGTTTCTTCAGTATCGGTCTATTATACGGGACAGACAGCCCGAAGCAAACAGCGCGAACTGTTGTACCGCACCGACCGATTGCCCGAACATGGAAAAGTGAAGATAGACTTACCCCCATCTTTACAGAAAGAGCTGAAAGAAGGAGCCAATTACCTGCTGGTGACTGCATATATTTCGACAGATGCAGTGCCGAACGACACTGTCAGAGTGGTGCTGGAAGAGCTTATTCTGGGTAAGAGAAAATACTCACCCGTACCCCACCGTCCATATTACATTCCCATTCTGGTTACGAAAAGTTCAGTCACGGATGCCAATGTATTCAGTGTGCTGCAATGGAATATATGGCACGGTGGCCGGCACGTACCCATCGAGGGCAAGGAACGTATTATAGAATTAATAAGGTCGTCCGGCGCAGACATTGTGACCATGCAGGAAGGTTACGGCCTGCAAGAATACATTGCATCGGCACTGAATTTCCACCTACAAACTCAGTCGGCAAAAGACAACCTTGCATTGTTCAGCCGTTATCCGTTGGAAAAACTTCCCACCCACCATTCTTTCCGCTCTAACCCTGCAATGGTAACACTGCCGAACGGAAAAGAGCTGTTAGTGGACGATTGTTGGCTGCGATACTCCTATCGCCCCGACTACACAGGTTCGTACCCTGATGTGCTGCACGACACCGACGGTTGGGTGAGAGAAGACTCAGTTGTTCCAATGGCCGATGCCCGCAGCATGATAGAAAAGGACATAGAGCCTGTGCTGAAACAACGGGACGTGCCTGTGATTATTGGGGGGACTTTAATTCGTACAGCCATTTAGACTGGACTGCACGAGCAGCCCATCTGCACGCCGGTTACGGTCCTGTGCTGTTTCCGGCCTCGCGCTATATGCAGGAAAAGGGATTCACCGACACGTTCAGGGCTGTGCATAAAGATGAGGTCGTGCGCCCTGAAGGAACCTTTGCCGGCATCTACGGCCAACTTGATTTTGGACGTATTGACTACATATACAGCAAAGGGAACATACGAATTCTTTCCTCAAAAATTTTGCAGACGCAGCCCGAAATTGACGACATCTGGCCTTCGGACCATTCGGCCGTGCTGACAACATTCGAGTATATTGAAACAGTAGAGAAATGAGAATCAAATTAATGGGAGATTTTCGGATAGTATATATTTCAAGGACGATAGAAGCTGCTCTATTTTATGTTTTTACAAGAACTATTTATTACGTATAATTATGCTATTTTATAAATTATCTATACCTTTGTGATATAGATAAAAGCATAGAAATCTGTTGAATATGAAAAGATACATTTTTACAGCAATCATCGCCATATTCGGCATTGCAACAAATGTCGATGGAAAAATTACAGAATTACTGCCCACACCTAAAATCGTCAAGCAGACAAACAGTGCAAGTTTCGACCTTAACAGAAGAATAAGGATAGACGATGATTGCAAAAATGTACTTCTAAAAAAATTCATCGAGAATCATGGCGGCGTCACGAATCAAAAAACAGCGCCCATCATAACTGTAAAATTAGTACAAAGCATACAAGGCAGTTACGACTACAAATTACACGGTTACCCCGATGAGGCTTACAAACTAAAAATAGAGCCGCAGAAAATAACCATAGAGGCAATAACAAAAACAGGAGTGACACGAGCCACACAAACACTCATGCAGCTTGCCCAAGGCTATGAAAAGGGAAAAGAGAGGTTGGAGTGTGTAGAAATAACCGACTGGCCGGCATTCAAATTACGCGGATTCATGCACGACGTCGGACGCAGCTACATTCCCATTGAAGAGATAAAGCACGAGATTGAACTGCTGTCGCAATTCAAAATAAACACCTTTCATTTTCACCTCACAGAAAACCAAGCATGGCGTTTCGAGGTAAAAAGATACCCGCAACTCACAAGCGACAGTTCAATGAGCCGTTTCGCCGGAAAATACTACACACAAGAAGAATGCAACGAACTTGAAAAATTTGCAGCCGAACGCGGTGTCACCATCATCCCCGAAATAGACATGCCCGGACACAGCAGGGCCTTCAAACGGGCTATGGGACACTCAATGCAGAGCGAACAGGGTGTCGGTGAACTGAAAAATATATTGGAAGAGGTTGCAGCAACCTTTCCCCTTGCACCCTACATACACATAGGAGCCGACGAAGAGAGCATCACCTACCCCAACTTTCTCGAAACAATGAGCGAAAAAGTACACTCTCTCGGCAAAAAAGTAATCGTCTGGAACCCCATATACGGAGTCAGAATTTCAGGCAACAGCGGGTTTGACATGACACAAATGTGGTCCACCGCCGGGCGCAAAGTACAAGGAATGCCCAACATCGACTGCCGTTACAACTACGTGAACCACTTTGACATATACGCAGACGTAGCAGGCATATACAAAAGCAACATATATTACTGCCAACGAGGGAACGACGAGGTTGCAGGCACAATAACCGCCCTATGGAACGACCGCAAGCTACCCGATGCAAAAGAAATAATAGTGCAGAACAACATGTATGCCAACATTTTAGCCTCGGGCGAGAGAGCATGGAAAGGCGGAGGAAAGGAATACATTGAAAAAGGCGGTACCGCACTTCGCTGCCACGAAGAAGAGTATGAAGAGTTTTCCGATTGGGAGCGACGTTTCCTTTTTCACAAAGCCCATACACTTAAAAACGAGCCCATTCACTATGTTAAGCAATGCAACGTACACTGGTGTATAACAGAGGCATTCCCCAACAACGGCAATGCCGACAAAATATTTCCACCCGAAACAGAAGGTACAAAAAGCAGCTACACATACGAGGGGAAAGAGTATCTTGTAGGGCACGCAAGCGGAGCCGGAATATATCTGCGCCACACATGGGGGCAAATAATTCCTACCCACTTCACCACCCCGCAAACAAACACCACAGCATACGCATGGACATACATATACTCGCCAATAGCACAGAAAGCCGGAGCACAGATAGAATTTCAAAACTACGGACGTTCGGAAAAAGACCTTGCACCCGATGCAGGAAAATGGGACAGACGCGGCTCGCGCATATGGTTAAACGACAAAGAAATTATTGCACCCGAATGGAAAAACAGCGGCAAGAGCATCGACAATGAACAGGAACTGCTCGACGAAAATTTCACCGCACGCCCACCCGTAAGCATAGAGCTTAAAGCCGGATGGAACAAAGTATTCATGAAATTACCCAATAACCCCGATGGTGGAGTGCGCCTTAACAAATGGATGTTTACATTTGTAGTAACTGACTGCGAAGGCAAAAATGCGCTTGACAACATAATATACTCCCCAACAATAAACAACAAATGAAAAGACTGCTGACACTCGCAATATTGATAGTCTGTTGCACACAAATGTGGAGCAATAATATACGATACACAAAAAAAGACAGCATTATAATATGTGAAAGACTGTCCCAACTGTACAAAGAGAAAGAGAGTACCGCCCTACTACTAAAAGCAGCAAAGTTGTTTCTTGGTACGCCCTATGTAGGCGGCACATTAGACAAAGAAAAAGAGGAGCGACTAACCATAAATGTCCGCGAGCTCGACTGCACCACCCTTGTTGAAGTTTCGCTGGCAATGGCAATGACCGTCGGCGAAAAGAAGAAAGATTTTCACACATTTTGCCAAAAGCTGCAACAGATACGTTACAGAGACGGCAAATGCAAAGGCTACGACAGCCGTCTGCACTATTTCACATGGTGGGTAGCCGATGGCGAGACAAAAGGCATAATGCACGAAATAAAAGGAAAAGCATTCAGCGGAAGACAGATGCTGAACCTGAACTTCATGAGCAGCAACCCCGGAAAATACATGCAACTAA
The DNA here is from genome assembly GCA_964640785.1 of uncultured Bacteroidaceae bacterium. Lineage (GTDB taxonomy): Bacteria > Bacteroidota > Bacteroidia > Bacteroidales > Bacteroidaceae > HGM04593. The sequence continues at coordinate 7,266 of CAZXIQ010000053.1, forward strand.
ATGGCGACAGCATGCTCACAGCAGCCATTGCCGATTACGAAAAGCCCTTCCGACAAAAAAACATAGCCTACATGCCAAAGTCGCTGCTCAAAGGCAACAAAAAAAGCATTCCCGTACGCAACGGCGACATAATAGCATTGGTTACAAATATCAAAGGGCTCGACGTCACACACATGGGAATTGCCGTATGGGTGTCAGGCCGATTGCATTTGCTGCACGCATCATACAAAGAAAAGAAAGTAATACTCGACAGTGTCTCGCTCTACGACTATCTTGCACCACGAAAATCATCACTTGGAATAAGGGTTGTAAGAGCCAATTAATGTAAAGTGGATTAAACGACGCGTAACCTTTTAAAGAATCTGCGAGCCCGACAAATTTGTCGGGCTCGCAGATTCTTTAAAATTGTATTACGGAAGAGATTTAAGGCCGCAAGAAACATAGCCTTTCGGGCAAATGAACATTTTAAAGCACAAATGCGACAAAAACCACATTGCCTGACAATCTCTCTTATTCTTTAGAAACAGTTTCTTAAATTTATTAGTACGCTCTTGCAAAAAGCACACGCTGAGCCGAAGGCTTGCCGGTCACCATGCAGACACCGGGAGTCTTGTCGCCGGCCAATGGTATACAACGTATAGTGGCTTTTGTCTCGGCCTTTATAAGCTCTTCTGTTTCGGGAGTACCGTCCCAGTGGGCAAGAATAAATCCACCCTTTTCAATCTCTTGTTTAAACTCTTCGTAAGTGTCTACGCTGCGAGTTTTTTCTTCGCGCATCTTAAGAGCTTTATGGTAGATGTTGAGCTGAATTTCGTCGAGCAATCCTTTTACAAACTCTGTGATACCTTCTATGGGGCGTGTTATTTTTTCCAATGTGTCGCGGCGCATCACCTCTATTGTGCCATTCTCAATGTCGCGCGCTCCGAGCACCAAACGCACAGGCACACCTTTAAGCTCGTAGTCGGCAAATTTAAAGCCGGGGCGGCGATTATCGGCATTGTCATATTTCACACTGATGCCCAATGCTTTAAGCTCGTCGATAAGCACGTTCACCTTGCTGTCGATTACAGCCAACTGCTCGTTATTTTTGTATATGGGTACAATAACCACCTGAATGGGTGCAAGTGCGGGTGGCAGCACAAGGCCATTGTCGTCGGAGTGTGTCATGATGAGCGCTCCCATAAGACGAGTAGATACTCCCCACGAGGTTGCCCATACATACTCGGGTTTATTCTCTTTGTTGATAAACTGCACGTCAAAAGCTTTTGCAAAATTTTGTCCGAGGAAGTGCGATGTTCCACATTGAAGAGCCTTGCCATCCTGCATCATACCTTCAATGGTGTATGTTTCGAGCGCACCGGCGAAACGTTCGTTGGCCGACTTTACACCCATTATCACAGGCATTGCCATATACTTATTGGCAAACTCGTTGTAGACATGTATCATGGTATTCACCTCTTTCTCGGCCTCTTCGCGTGTAGCGTGGGCTGTGTGACCCTCTTGCCACAAGAATTCCGCTGTGCGCAGGAACAGACGGGTGCGCATTTCCCAACGCATTACATTTGCCCACTGGTTGCACAGGATGGGCAGGTCGCGATAGGATTGTATCCAATTTTTGTATGTACCCCAAATGATTGTCTCTGATGTTGGGCGTATAATCATCTCTTCTTCCAATTTTGCAGCAGGGTCCACAACAACACCTTTGCCATCGGGAGAACTTTTAAGGCGATAGTGAGTTACAATGGCGCACTCCTTGGCGAATCCTTCAACGTGGTCGGCCTCGCGGCTGAGGTACGATTTTGGAATAAGCAAGGGGAAGTATGCGTTTGAGTGACCTGTTGCCTTGAACATGTCGTCAAGAATGCGTTGCATCTTTTCCCAAATAGCGTATCCATATGGTTTTATTACCATGCAGCCACGTACAGGCGATTGCTCTGCAAGGTCTGCTTTTACTACTAATTCATTATACCATTGTGAGTAGTTCTCACTTCTTTTTGTCAAGTCTTTAAGTTCGGCCATAATATATCAACAGCTTTTATATTCTTTAATCTTAGCAAACTTTCAGTTTGTGAACTGAAAGTTTGCAAATTTACATAGAATCGTTGAATTAACGAAAAAAAACATCGATTGATTGTTTAGAACTTGTTTTTAATTGCTATGATTGATAAAATTGTTTATCTTTGCAAAGAGTTTATCGGTATTTATCGTGAATAAACTACGTTTTTTTGCGTAGAAACCCTTGAACCATAAAATTGTTTTAATTCATATTATTGGTTTTTGTTTTATAAAGCAAATTTTTAAACACATTGTATAATAGAAAATTAAACAATTCTTGAACCATAAACAGTAAAACTAATTAATGACATAAATAAACTAAACAATTATGAAGACAAAATTGACAAAGATTTTTTGTATTGCACTTTGTGCAGCATTTGTACTCAGTGGTTGTCAGAGTATGAATAATACAGAT
>CAZXIQ010000054.1:0-9710 GCA_964640785.1 uncultured Bacteroidaceae bacterium
TCACTCTTGGATAAGAGGGACGAGAAAAACAGAAGTTTTTCGGAGGGAGTTTGAAGAAAAGCGATGAATTTTCGAACGCGCCCCGCCCCTTACGGTCACCCGCTTAACGTAAAGAAGAAAGAAAACAAACAAAAAGAATGTCCCGCCTATTCAAGCGGGACAGATTTAAGAAATAATATTCCAAGCTTATAGTCTATTCGAATATTTTTATGGGACGCACGGGGCGTGCCATTGCACGACGACCGATGAATGCAAAATTCGATACATAATCAGCTCCTGTTATACCCAAAGCCAATCCATATGCCTCTTTTCCTTCACTAGTAAATAATGGCTGATTACTCCAAAGGTAAGCAAGTGATGGGTTAAAGTTTCCACCGGGAGTCATAACAGTTGTTGCATACCATCTGTGTCCTGTACCTGTAAGATACCAATAAACACCGTTATCCATGGTATTAACCCTATACCTATAAAATGTACCACCCTCACCTGTCGGTATTGTTTCTACCACTCCATTAAAGTTGAGCGTACCATCAGTTTTTTTAGCTCCGGTATCATTATTTAGGCCATTAGTTATTTGCTTGAAGAATCCTACGGGTGGCACAATATAACCCACCGGGCAAGGGTCGTAAACGGTTTTTACACCAGAATAGTGATAAGCTATTGTATTAGTACTTGTTGGGGTATTTCCGTTTAGTGGGTGATCTTTCTTCGTGTTATTCCACAAATTCAGATAATGGGTTGATAACCAGTCATAGCCAACACCGGTATCATTATGCTCTGTACTACCAACATAAAGTACATTGGGGTTCTTAATACCATCGGCAATACTTTTGGGCTGTGGCGACAATTCGTAGAGATAATTACCAAAATTATACTTTACAATAGAACCACTATTCTTAAAGCCCACCATCGGGTCTTTACGTCCGAACTGATAGTAGGTGTTGTTACCTATCCAATAGTGAATAGAGTCTTGACGTTGCAAAATGTCGAGTGTATCTTCTTTGCCGGTTATCTTTTGTTTAAATACAGCATCGCCACTGCACTGAAGGTACCATACAGTTTTTGGGTCGCACCACCCTAAGTTCTGTGGCGCAGCACTGAACTTGTTATTTGTAATATAGCCGGTATTGTACGCCTTTATATTAAGGTCACCTGTGAGTTGCAACGAGCCTGCATTTGTCCAATGTTCGGTAATCCATATATGCCAGCTCCACATAATAGTTCCACTTGCATCCCTGATGGCAATCACAATATTTCCCTGTTGCAGATTCTCTTTGTTCACCTTGAACGATACGGTACCATAAGTTCCATCATTGGGGTTCAACTTTACATCAGACACCAAATTATAGGCATCCTGCCACACTAATACAGCATCGCTGGCACCGGATATTTTAGGGCCCGTTATATTACTACCTTTATAATCGGTAAATGTTGTAAGCGAGGGGATGATACTGCTATTATAATACGTGGGTTTTGTAAATTTATAGCTGGTTGAATTTGTAGCACCGTTTGTTATTGCGTTACCATAGACCAACGGGAACTTATAATAACCGGGAGCATTTACTACGTAGCAGTTTGCGGTATTCATTGTACCGTAAATCATTGACAAGTCATACGGAGCCGTCTCTGTTCCAAATTCGTCTCTCTTTTGCATTTCAAGGTCACCAATATGGTTGGTCGCTACCTTTTGAGCGCAAAATATCGGGTAATATGTTACATAGTCGGTAGAGCCCTCACCGCTCATTGTTATTTCGGGAATCCACTCATCGGGGTCAATATCATATAAGGGGGGCCTATGCTCGTTAGGTATTCCCGCAGGCATAGAGAATTTTCCCTTGCTTATGTATGTTATTTCCCAAGGAACAAGTTCTGTTGTTTTTTGGTTATTGGCACGCACACGGTAACTGAGAACCTTGTAATATGAACCCTTAGTTACAGTCTCGTTGAGTACAATACTGTCACCATTATCATTAAACTTACCCAAACGGGGTAACGTGTCGTTCTTTTCCTGTACACTGCCTATTACATCGAAATAGTATATCCAGTTGGAGCTGCTTGTGGATATTGTGTATATATACTCTTTACCCGGCTCCCACTTTGTTACATTGTTGTCGAGAATGTAGCCTGTCATTGTTTTTTCCTGCCCATCGCTGTCTCGGCGGAAGACAACCTCTATTTTTGCATCGGAGGTAATATTCTGCGGGATAAGGAAGAATGTTTTTGAGGGCATTTCATCATTGAGCACTACATCCTGTGTCTCGTCAGTTTGGTCGGCATAGTTCTCTGTGGTGCGAAAATCGAATGTCTGTGTATAGCTGCAATTTGCCTCGCCATGCTCGCTCCATGTGAAACTGTCTGTCGCGGGGTCGGACAACTTTGTATATACACAATGCGCCTCGCCTGCTACGCCCGAGATTGTTATTTTCTTTATTGTTCCGCTCACAACATCGCGCACGGCAAATTTTATAGCCGACAGTGCGTGACGGAAATTCAAAGGAACCTTGCCGTCTATGCTTGTGGGTTTATTGCAGTCACTCATTGCGAACATAATGTCGGGCTGCACCTCGGCATCATTCCCTTTGTCGCCTTTAGGAGTGGTATAATCGTAACTTATTGTGTGGTCGGCAAATGTAAGGTTCTCAAGAAGATTCTTAGCCGACATTGGAGCATAGGCCGAGAAACAGAGCATGCGATCGTCTACCGGCCAATAGTACGATGGAGTGGTGTTCCACACATTTTCGTTTGCCGACGACGACGAGGGCTTTGCAACTGCAAATTGGGGAATGAAAGGCGAGGCAGCCTCGTCGCAAGCTGTTACGTGGAACCCGTCGGCTCTGTTCAAAGCCACAAAGTCGGTAATATTTTCAACCTGCGCCGAGCGAGTCGCTACGGGCGCATTGTTGTTACGTTCATGTTCGTCGGCCACGTAAGTATGCAGATAGAGCGGAAAATCGAGCTCGGGCGATTGCAATATAAGGGGTTGCAACAAGTCGGTAGTATCATTGTCCGATGACAGTGAACGCGAGGCAGCCTCGAGAGTGACACTCGACGTTACACCAAACTTTATGAGATTGGGGTCGTTTACTTTTTGTTCAAAATCGAACAGTTTGTAGTCGGTGCATGAACCTAAAAACAGTATAGTGCACCATATTAATATATGTATAGCTCTACCTTTCATAATTTTTTATAGTTACATTTCTATATGCACTTTTCCTCCATACTCCCACGCATCAACCGACACTAACAGTTGCAAGGGAGTTGAAACTACATGGAAACGGTAAATATTGTTACGTTCGACATTCAGACGAACAGTGTTTGCATTGTCGGTGACGCCGCTGCTGTATTCGGCAAAATATATCTTGTGATAAACATCCGTCGCATACTGGTGCGTGAATTTAGCTTCAACGAAACAGTAGCCGTCGTTTACATCTTTGTTCTGATATTCAGTCAGATAGGCAATCCATTTTTGATATTTACTGCCATTGGCCTCCCATGTATCAGCGCAAATAAAATCGAGTGTCTTTTCTTCGACCTTATCAGTGTCGTCTACGTCGTTACGTCCATTGACAATATGCAGTGTGTGAACATAATCATCGGCCCACACTCCATTGTGGTCGTAACTGCCTTGTGCGTATATGTTCTGCGGAGCACAATAGCCCTTTTTGTTATAACGGTTGATTCTTACATTCTTGAACGAGAGGTTGTATGTTGCATCGGTCTCCAAAATAACCTCGACCTTCGCCACTGCACGCAACAGTTTTATAGTCTCGGGAAGAATTGTTGCAAATTCAGGACTGAAAGTGATGTTGCTATACTCGTGTACTCCGTAGAAAGGAATAAGGTTGTCCTCGTTCAAGTTGAACGATGTAAATTGGTTGTATTGAGCAACCTCGCCCTTGCAAACATCGTCTATGGTAGTCACGCCTACCTTCATTTCAGTGTCATCGGGGTATTGCTGCCAGTTGGCAATCACCACCACCTTGAAACTGCTTTTCGTAACGAATGCCTTCGGAGCCTCACCTAATACATAATAATCGATATAATCGGTGCCCTCTTTCGGGAAAAAGCCGCTCGGCTCGAAACGGGCAATATACTTGTTGTCAGTGTCGAAGAAGTATATGCGATAGCCCTCACCTGCAATATCTATGTAATTTTCGTAGGTTGAACCCTCTTCGTAGAGGTAATTCCCGGGAGCGCGAGTAGGCACGCGGAAACCTATGCTCAACGAAACTTCATCGGCAGGCGATGGCAGTTCGTCGTGCATACGACTCTCGTTGCTACACGAAGTAACACTCCACAAGAGAGTCGAAAGGCAGAGCCACGTAATAATATTTCGCGTTATATTATACATTCTATACTATCTTTCGTATTATAATCCACTATTTTGGAAAACTACTTTCCATGAATTTATATAAATATATGAATCCATCCATCTGTTACCTTCGTCGAGGAAAAATACCATGTCGTAGGTATCTTGACGGTCGAGATATTCTTGGTCGTCCATATCGCGGTTGTAGTAACCTTTAACAAGCAGGGCGTAGTCTATCAACGGAATAGAGAGCACTGTCTCGCCTGTCTCGCTGTTGATAATCGTCAGGCGCGGTTCCTGCCCTTTTACCATACGTGGTATTGTAAGTTCGGCAATGGCAGCGCTGAACACCGAACTTACGGTGCCGCCCCTTGATTGTATCTTATTTTCAAAACTTGCCGAGCCCGAGGCTGTGAGCCAAGCATAGTATGTTACCTGCTCGTCGGGCAACAGGCTGTTGTCCCAATCCATTGAACCATTGTTGTCGGTGATGGTGAAGATAAACTTGTCTTTATCGACAGGCTCACCCGAAAGGTGCTGCAACACCACTCTTATATTATTGGTGTTTTTCACCAAAGGCACAGTGTATGTGTATGTACCCTCAGTTGCTATGAATGTCTGGTCGGGCAACCAACCATGGAACAGACGGTCGAGGTCTTTATCGACATAGGCCGCACCCTCGGCATTGTGCTCGCGGTTGAGAGTACATGTAAGCTCGGTTCCAAGAGAGGTCTCGGGAATGGTAAACGAGTTTTTATCTGTTGTGCCGCACCATGCAAGCAGGCTGTACTTACCGGGGGGAACATTTATTGTCATTGCATAGTCGTCGGCAGCAAGAGTTTCACCCTCTTCGGTGCCGTACCACACTACGCGGTTGAGAGTGTCAAGGACGTAAAGTGTCACGCTGTTTACCTCGTGGGCAAATGCGTCGGCAAACTTCATGTTGTAATCGTAACGGAATTTAATTCGATAGTTCACAGAACAATCGCCCTCGTAGTCGTAGATTACGTTCTCACAGGAACAAAGTAGCAATATACAAGTTGCAAGTACCTGTAATTGTTTGTATTTTTTTATATAAGTTCGTATATCCATATGTCCTATTGTTCTGTTATCGGTGTATATGTTGTATCGCAGTTTTTCTCTGCGTAGAAAATTCAATTTTAGTTGGGAACAACTGTTCCTGTCCGTCAGTTCTTTGTACCTGAACGGTGGTACTTTTTTTGTTTTTTAATTATCTGAAGGAGGCGAAATAGAATCGCCTTCCTTCAGATTGTATTTTATAAGTTTTTTACTTTAAAGTGGGTTAAAGATTAAAGATCTACACTCTGGCTTACGATCTTCCAAGAGAGGATGTTGATCTGTGCACCTACGTAGTATGTCTCTTCGTCGTCGGGAGTAGGAACGATAACTTCATTGGGATCGTATATACCCTTACCGAGTGTCTCAACCTTGTTTACAGTAACAACATAGTGGTGGTTACGTACAACACCGTAGTTAGCCTCTTCGAGTTTTGATACGATTAATCCGTGAGTATCTTTCTGGTCAGCCTCAATTTCGTTCAAGTGCTCGATGGGGATGTTGTAGTACATAAGACCGCCTGTGTAAGCAGTAGCACCCTTAGACTCCTCGGCAAGAACTGTGTTTACTGAAGACTGGTCTGCAATTTCTGAATAAGAATCACCATCTTTTGCAAACAATGTCTGACCGGCTACCAACTTAACCTCGATTACACCTGCGCCAACATTTGACAATTCAACGTTTGCAGCGCTGATGCTTGTGTATACATCATTACCATCAGCATCGGTACCCTTAGTCCAAGCATTCAAATTGTTCTTAGCTGTTGCAACTTTGAGTACATAATTAACAAACTGCTCTTTCTTGAAGAGTACACCGTTGAAACGTACGAGGTCGAGAGCTTTACCCTCTTTGTCACAAACCTGTGCCTTGAGCAAAATGCTTGTAACTGCTTGGGGGAAGTTACCTTCTTTTGTAAGAATATCAACTGTGTTGGTATTCTCGGCAGCGTATGCGCTTTTGCTCAATTCAACCAAATTGTCAGCCAAATTTGTGTATGTCAAAGGACATTTCTCGTTCTCGGCCAAAGGTGCAGAGTATGTGTAGCTTGCATCGCCATAGTTGTATGACTTGCCCCAGAAACTGCGGAAATCAGCAGCTTTGTTCCATCCGAAGTTATCAAATGCATCAGCAGCCCACTCTGTGTTGATATTCTTAACCATGTAAGAATCGTTAGCTGTACCGTTGAGCTTCCAACCGAGGAATTCGATGAAGAGGTCCTCAGATGCTGTCTGGTTAGTAGCATTGTTATTTACGTCCTCGTCGTTGAAGTCACCTGCTACGGTAGCCTTAATCTGATACAATATACGGTCACCAATTGTCACTTTGTTAGTGATAGCATCAGAAGCATCCAATGTAACCTTAGCAGCCAAACGCTCTACGTAAACTGTAACGCAGTTCTCAGGAGTTGCGGGTACGGGCTCGAGTGAGAAGTTCTCCTCGGCGATGTCAGTAACAAAGTAGTCCTGATTAGTATTCTCATCGTAGCTGGTAGTACTCATGATGAAATAGTTTGTTTCACCAGATGTTGTAAAGATGCCACCTGCCAATGCAGCCTCCATATCATCGAGGCTCTGAGGAGCTACAAAACCTTCGGGCTTGTTAAGCACTGTCACCATACATGTGGGGTAGTTCTTTTCTTCCAAACCTTTCAATACAACAACATTGTTGCCTTTGAACTCAATGTTCTGATTTCCGGGGTTCTCTGTACCGCCGTTCCATGCGCTACCCTCTGATACGAACTGACCTGCAGCATCGTAGAAGTAGAAGAAGGCGTTTGTTACTGCGTGCTCGTCGGCGCTGTACTCGTAACCGCCATCTGCACCCTTGGTGAGTGAACTTGCGTCTGCAAGACGTACATTGATGTAAGCTTCGCTACCCTTGAAGGTTGGAGTAACCGAAGTTGCATCATCGTTAGAACATGCAAAGAACATGCTGCATGCTAACATCATGAAAAATAACTTAGTTGCTTTCATTTTTCAAAAATTTAAATGATTAATATTAATTTTATTCTCTCTTTTGACTTATGTTTATCTACGTCCTTTTTCTAATTGCTCAAGTGTTATTTCGGCCTGTTTCAAGCCTGCATCCTTTGCATTTTTCAACAGCTCCTTGGCCTTGTCGTATTCTTCGAGACGGATAGCCAAGGCTGCGCGAGCGTATGTAGCCTCGGGCGAAGTACCTGATTTAAGCAGATAGCGCTCGGCACCTTTGTAATCTTCGCGACGGATGGCTGCGTTGGCAGCATTGAGGTTGGCTATCGAATCGTTGGGGAACATGCGCACGGCTGTCTCGAATACGTTCGTGAATTCATAGGTTCCCGGCTCATATTCCTGTGCCACAAGGTAGAACTCGTTCAAACTCAACTTTTGAGGGGACTCTATCAGCACACGTTTAATCTCTTCTACATCAATGAATGTGCGAATGGTGTACCCTATGCGATAGTCTGTGCGACGCAACGCGGGGTAGCAGTTCTGCAAAAGGAAACGGTACTCCTTGGGGTAGGTTCTTTTTATCTTGGCCTCTTTCGGGTCGGGCTGCATGTCGCTGTCGATTAACGCGAGTATCTCGTTACGATGCTCCAAACTTGACTCTTCTACATATTTGCGAAGACCTGCCCAGTTCTCGGGCTCGTAGTCGGTCGATATTATACTGTCGTTGAAGTTGTATAGCTGACCGATGTGTTTTTTAAGTGCTGCGGTACGTCCTATCGCAAGGTCGGTGTTGTGTGAGTAGGGGCTCTCGGGCGATGCGTAACCTTTTAACCACACTGAAGTGATGGTGATGTCTTTGTCGTCACGCACCGAGTCGATGGTGGCCTTTATCTTACCCAGTTCCACTGTGTTGCGACGGTAGTCGGGGTAAATGATTGTCTGGTCTACCGGGAAGTCAATGTAGGCCGAACCTTGGAGCGAACGTATCTTTTCAATTTCTCCCGCAGGACGAACGTATACAAGTTCGGGGAAGAATTTCTCGACGTGGTGGCCGAGTATACCTATCTGCTCGTCTATCAACGAGCTGCAACAGCCATAGTCGCCACGATAGAGTGCAAGTGTGGAGCCGTTCATCCAATCGGTGTATGGCAGTATGTAGTGATAGGCTATTTCGTTGGGTTTTTTAGATGCGCGGTAGGTTATTTCGTCCTTACCCGAGAGCATGCTCTCGCCATTGCGCACATAGTAATAGTAGCGACGACGGCCGTAGATACCTACCGATTGCAGATTGACCGAGTCGTTGCCGTTTACCAAACGGGGTGTGAGCAATACGGCTCTGTTCCTGTCTACGTCAAGGTCGTTTATGTCGAGCAACATGTCTACGACAATGTATTTGCCGTTGCGCTCAATGGTAACGTCGCCGACAGACACTCCATCGACAATAGTCTGTTTGGTCGTCTGAGCGTTTGCGAATGTGCCGATGCTCAAAAGAGCTATTATTATGTATATGTACTTTCTCATAATTTACGAACAATTTAGAACAGATAAACTAAATTTATTGCAACTTTTGTGGGGCCTATATAGTGGTGAGGCTTGTTCGATTCTATTTTTCTTCCGCAACCCTCGCAATTGAACCTGTCGTAACGGGTGTAGGAGTAACCGAATCCTATTTCGCCTTCGAGGTTCCAATGCTCGCCCAAAATCCATGCGTAACCGTAGGCAATGCCTGCCCCGACGAACCATCCTTGATAGCGGGTGTCCTTCAACTTGCGGGCGTCGGTGCCCAAAAAGTTGTAACGTCCATTGAACCCTCCCATGTTGTACTGTCCACCGTGAACATGTGCGCCGATAAAATGACCCGAGAACCTATCGCAAAACCAATAGCGTATCTCGGGTTGAACTGTCCAATGCTTCCAACGGCGGTCGTGTGAAAGTGTCCATGAGTTGAACTCGCCTGTAATATCAAATGTCCATTTGGGTGCCAAACCTACTTCCAATCCTATGTTGGGGTTAAGAAGAGCATCTGACAAAAGATTGCTCTTAACCGCAAAATTTTGCGATTTTACATCTTGTGTATAACCACCCAAGGTGAGTATTATCAGCAAGAAAAGAATTCGTTTGAGTAACTTGTTGTTCATATATTCAAACTTTATTTGTCTGTTGTTGCCCTTGTGTTCTTTAATATTTTTTCTTAAATATATAAGGTATATATTTTAACGTCGTTTATAGACAAACAACACCTGTTAATGTATATCGCTTGTCTTTCACGCTGCAAAAATAATATTTTCTACAATAACATAATAGATTATTTGATTAAAATTTTATTTTTATCAATAATTTATGTTAAGCAGGTGTTAAATTTATGTAATGTTGGTAGAAAAAGAACATTTTTT
>CAZXIQ010000055.1:0-9565 GCA_964640785.1 uncultured Bacteroidaceae bacterium
AGTATTTATACTTTGTGGGATATGTTGTGTGAAAAATTTATTTAGGACAATATTGAATTTATCTACAAAAAACAGGCAGAAAGCATTGCTATTTAAATAATAATGCGTACTTTTGCTGAATAATAGCATTGAAACTTTTTTTTAATTAATTCACTTAACATCCTAAATTTTATTTTATGAAGAAATCTTTACTTCTCACAGCCCTCTTTATGATGGCTGCAATTTTCGGAGTTAAGGCGCAGGCGTGGCAGTATGAACTGACATCGGCTGACGGTCTCCCCGGAAAAAACATGGGTATGTATTGGCAGATGACTACCCCTGTTTACGAACTTGACGAGCCCACAGAGGTTATTCGTGTAACAGTTTTTTCAACTTCAAACGTTGATAAACACTCAAGCGGTTATGTAAACTACGGCCCCGCTTTCCCCACATGGACTATGGCTGAGCTCCGTCTTTTTGACGGCGAAGGCAACAAAGTGGAACTTACAGAGGACATGTTCTCTTCAAACGCACTCTCTTTGAACGAAGGTTCATACGCAGCGTTGATTGACGGCGTTCCCACAACACACTTCCACTCAACTTACAACAAGGGTGAGGCTCCCCAAGCTTACCACTACATTGAGATTGCTCTTCCCGAAGCTATGAGCAAATTCCAACTTCAGTGGGATACACGTTTCTATTACTACTTCCCCGACCCCACACACGTAGGTATCACAGGTGGTACAGAGGCATTGCCCTACGCAAACGAGAAATTCCAACTTGGCAACCAAGTAACATCGGCTGATGCTATCCAGCCCAACACTCTTTATGTTCTTCGTGGTAACTACTTCGAGTATGCCGATGAAAGTCGCGAGCGTACAATCCCTGTATATGGCGAGGCATTCTTCGATAGCTACCGTCGTTCTTCACTCACACCCTCTTCGGCCAGCCTTATCTACTTTGAGCCTGCCGCTGAAGGTGCATTGAACCTCTTCTGGCTCAAAGACGGACGCTACCTTACAATAGGTACAGTAGACGGTGCTGTTGACGCAGGTCGTTCATACTATGTAACAAACGCAGCCCCCCTTACATTCACAGCATGCGACTCGGTTGAGGGTGCATTTGAGATTAAGAGCAATGGTAGCGTTCTTGGCAACAGCCAGATGGCACGTCTCCGTTGGGTGAACGAAGGCAAGACCGACGACGAAGAAGCTCGCAACTTTGCATGGAACCTCTACGAGGCAAGCGTTGAGAACATCGCTACAATGCCTTTGCTTGAGAAAGCTATCAAAAAAGCAGAAAAGCTTATGGAAACTCAGGGCATCGCAAGTGCCGACGAAGGTGAGTACGAGACTCTTGCAACAGCTGTTACCGCAGCAAAAGCAACAGTATCTGAAGCTACTGCAACAGCAAACAGCGTACTCCAAGAGACAGCGGCTCTCTATGGCCTTGTAAACGAGTATCGCGCAACATACATCTGGGTGCTTGTAGACTCTATCACAGAAATCATCGACAACGGTACATTCTGTGGCGGTGACGAGGCATACGCTATCGGCGGATTCCCCATCGCTTACAAAGAGGTATTGGAGGCACTCCTCGACGAGGCAACATCAGTTGGTGACGACCTTGCAAACACAACAGTTGTTGAGAACATGATTACAAAGATGCAGAACACACTCAATGAGTTGTACGCATCGGTTGTTACAAGCGTAACAAACTTCCCCATCCACTTGGAAGAGACAAAAGATGCTCTTACAACAGAGGACAAGAGAAGCGGCAACCGTTTCAACTTCACATCACCCACATACTACCTTTCCGAGGCAACAGATGTTATCCGTTTCACATGGTTCCGCAACACATCTATGGAGCTTAAGGAAATTGTAGGTAATGTTCCTTTCATTTCACTTGCCGAGATTTACATCTACGACGAGGTTGGTAACAAGATTGAGATTACAGAGGATATGATTTCTGCAAACTCTAACCAAGCTGACGACGGTGGTGGTCTTGCAGCTCTTTGCAACGGCAACGAAAATGACTACTACCACGGCTGTTGGGACGGCGACCCTGATGCACACGCAGGTTCTTACTTCCCCCAGAATGGCGAATACGCTTACATTGAGATTACTCTTCCCAGCGAAATTACAGCATTCTCTTACAAATTCATAGGTCGTGACCACAGCAGCGACTTCTACAAACACTACCCCACAGAGTATGCAATTACTCCCGGTACACTCATCGACTACGACGAGGTTAAGATTGTTCCCGTAGACGAGTACAAAGCTACACGTGGCGAGCAGATTACAGATGCCACACAGATTCAGGCAGGCGAGCTTTACCTCCTTTGGGGTAACCTCAACGCTGTCGATTCAACAGGCGCAGTAGTTGGCGAGGGCAACGGTTACTACGACGGTACATTCCAAGGCTACGGCACAGAGGTGAACAGCGCATGCATTGTAACATTCGAGGATGCAGGTGACGGTAAGTTCTACATGCGCAACCTCTCTTCTAACAACTATTTGAAGACTCCCGCAGGATGGGAAGGCGCATCAGCAACATGCTACGAATCAGAGGCTGCACCTCTTAGCATCATGAAGAGCACCAACCTCGAGAACTCATTCAAAGTTTACTATGAGGGTACAGTAACAGACCCCGAAGAGGATGGTTACGGCGAAGAAAGAATCTTTGTAATGCAGAGCTGGGGCTCAAAGATTGGTATGTTCACAATCCCCGCATGGGAAAAGGACGACAAGGACGGCGAGAGCGACTGGTACATCTACAAAGCAACAGTTGAAAACCCCGAAAAACTTAACCTCAGCGGTGTAATCTCTACATTCAGCACATTTGGCATTGACTACTCAATGGTAGGCGAGGCAGTAGGTATGTTGAAAATTGAAGATGTTACTCCTATCGCAGACGCAGTTGCTAAAGGCGAGGCAGCATTCAACAGCGGCGACGAGGCTGCTTGCAAGACTGCTACCGCAGAATTGCGCGCACTCATCAACACTGTTCCCAACATTACAACCAACGAGCTTATCTCGGGCAACAATTATGTAATACGCAGTGCAAACAAAGAGTTTATCCCCTACCACGGTGATAAGAAGATTGCAATGTTTGTGAACCCTGCTAACGGTTCAGGCGCTCAAAAAGATGCTGCAAACATGCTCTACTTCAACTACGAATACACTCTCGATGGGCAAGATTCTACAATCTTCCACTTCACATTCGAGCAGGACACTGTTTACAACGAAGGCGAGGAAACATGGGGTAAATACACCATCAAGAACGTTCTCTACGACGAGTACATCGTTCCCGAATTCCCCAACGGCAAGAACCTTACAACAGCTAAGTTCAGCAGCAGCGCTGCAGCTCCTCTCATCTACTTGCGTCCCCGCGCAACAGGCCAGTTTGCATTGGTTGGTGTTGAGGCATGGCATCAGAACAATTATCCTAACTACTCTTACTTCGAGACACGTACAGGTGGTGGCCCGTACGGAACATCAGGTCAGGCACACTATGGTCGTATAGCTACATGGTCATACTCTGCTAACACAGCTCAGTGGCAGATTATCCCCGTAACAACAGAGACCTCTATCGGCAACCTTGTTGTTGATGAGCCTGCAGGCGAGGTAGTTTCAGTTTCTTACTACACACCCGACGGTGTTGCATCGAATGTTCCTGTTAAGGGCGTATGCATTGTTAAGAAAGTTTACGCTAACGGCGTAATTGAAACTAAGAAAATGTTTGTTAAGTAATTGATAACTATTTGTAAATAAATTATGGCTGCTTGAATTTATCAAGCAGCCATAATTTTTATGAACATACGTTTCCAGCTTGTAAAGTGCAAGGAAATGAAACTTTTAGCAGCAGTAAACGTCTGTTTATAAAAAAGGAGCATTAGTTAATATAAAAATTACATCACTGTTCATTTTTTTCGATAACAGCTATCGAAAAAACCTGCAAAAAAACATTCACACTTAAGGGTGATACAGTCTACCTTTGCAAAAATTTTGCAAGAACACATAATTCTTGCACGAAAACACATTTATGGTAGAATTTTTCACAAATATGTTCGCGGGTAACCCCGCACAATGGGGTGGCGGCGTCGCACACTCGGTGTTAATCCTTTCGTTGGTAATTGCCTTTGGCGTAATGTTGGGCAAGATAAAAATAGCCGGTGTATCCTTTGGTGTTACATGGATACTTTTTGTCGGAATCCTGTTCGGACACTTTGGCTTTAACATAAACGAGCATCTTATGCACTTTGTAAAAGAGTTCGGCCTTATACTATTTGTCTACTCAGTGGGCTTGCAGGTGGGTCCGGGCTTTTTCTCGGCTTTTCGCAAAGGCGGACTGTCGCTTAACATAGTTGCAATGACGGTGGTGTTTACGGGAGTGCTGCTCACCGTTGCACTGCATTTCATCACAGGATTGCCAATAACCACAATGGTGGGCGTGCTGTCGGGCGCAGTGACCAACACCCCCGGCCTTGGTGCTGCCCAACAGGCAGTAGGCGACATTACCGGAAGCACTGCTCCCGAAATTGCAATGGCCTACGCTGTTGCCTACCCGCTTGGAGTGATAGGCTGCATATTGTCGTTACTGCTCATGCGCTACTTGTTCCGCGTCAATATTTCTGCCGAAGAGAAAGACTCCCGTTGCATCGGCGGCAACAGCGGCGAACAGGCCGTACGCCCCTTCTCCATCGTCATACGCAATGCGGCAGTCGATGGTAAGCGTCTCTCCGAGGTTGAACCTCTCGTACACAGCCGTTTCGTAGTTTCGCGCATCAGCGAGGGCGGTTCACCCGACAAGATACGTCCCGCCGCGGCAGATACCGTGCTACACGTAGGCGACAAGGTTCTTGTAATAACAACCCCTGCCAACGCCGACAGCATTGTGATGTTCTTGGGCGAACTATGCGAAATGAAATGGGAAAGTGCCGAGACACGCCTCATTTCGCGCCGCGTACTTATCACAAAGCCCGAACTTAACGGCAAAATGTTATCCTCGCTGAAGATACGCAACAATTTTGGCGTAAACATCACTCGCGTGAACCGTTCTGGCGTAGACCTTGTGGCCAACCCTCACCTGCGTTTGCAGATGGGCGACCGCGTAACACTTGTCGGTAGCGAACTGTCGATAGCACACGCCGAAAAGGTGCTTGGAAACTCGCTCAAACGTCTGGACCATCCTAACCTTATACCCATCTTCATAGGCATTGCACTCGGTTGCCTGCTTGGCAGTATACCGTTCATGTTCCCCGGAATACCCCAGCCTGTAAAATTAGGTCTCGCAGGTGGTCCTCTTATTGTAGCAATCCTTGTAAGCCGTTTCGGACCCAATTACAAACTTGTTACATACACCACCATGAGTGCCAATCTGATGATACGCGAAATAGGAATATCACTGTTCCTTGCATGCGTAGGCCTTGGAGCGGGCGAAGGCTTTGTAGACACTATTGTCAATGATGGTGGATATGAGTGGATAGGTTATGGTGTTCTTATCACCGTCATTCCCCTGTTGATTGCCGGCTTTGTAGCACGTAAACTATTCAAGCTCAACTATTATACTCTCATAGGCGTACTTTCGGGCTCAATGACCAACCCCCCTGCGCTCGCCTACTCAAATGAACAGACGGGCAGCGACGCCCCCTCTGTGGGTTACGCAACCGTATACCCGCTGACAATGTTCCTGCGTGTACTATCGGCGCAGTTGCTGATTATATTCTTTGTATAACCATATACTCTTGTAACAGAGTTTCTTAATTCCCCTGCCGGTCTTTTCGGTTTTAAGCCGGCAGGGGGATATTTATTCGCCCGCGACATTGAAAATATGGACGATTGGGGTTTTCAGCCCGGTGATGATAGAAGTAGAGATAATTATGCACCAATCAGATTTATATGGAAAAAAATAGAAGAAATGCTCCGTTGATATTTATTTTATTAGCTGCATTATTTTTTACAGCCTCTTGTGGTATATTAGAGACAAGAAGACCTTATCTTGAAACCGTTGTCGAGAATTATTGGAGCGATTGGACTGCGAGTGGCAATGATAGTTTAAATTGTTGCATAGATTTTGCTGAGGTTGTAGATTTTAATTGGGACACGATGCTCTATCTCTCGGGAGAATACTATTTGTCAAATTATGTAAAAGACGATAACGATATTAAGAAATATGCAGATTTGTATGCGGGGAATTCCAGTGATGACCAAGTGCTTTTTTTGCTTGGCGACAGTGTTGTTCATAAAATGATCTTTACGCTGGAATTTGATTTTGACATGGAGGTTATTCCTCGTGGTATCAGTTTTTGTACAAAGAAATTATATTTTAAGTTGGGGCGCGATAATGCAAAATTTCATCTGGTAAGAAGCGGACTTAAGTATAAACTTTATCACATGGATGATACTTTCGAAGAGGAGGCCTCTGTGAAGAAGGAGAATCTTTCGCCTTATGTAGGTGCATGGGAGTGGGTGCCCGATGATACGCTCCCTCGCAAGGTCGATGTAATTATTGGCGAGCGTAACGACTCTTTGTATCTTGCTTTTTCGTGGAATTTCATGGATAAAGGCGCAAGCAGCTACTATACTATCGATAGACAGGGCTTGCCGTTGGCTTATGTGCGTATGCCGCGTCCACAAGGAAAAGATGTCGCTGCCGGAAAAATATTTAATATATTTTTAAGTGAATATTTACCTTATGTAAAGAATTTCGAGAATATGCAACTTACTTTGCATGGAAATGATACTCTCGCATGGAATATCGAGCGAAATTCTTTGTGGCCGGGTTCCCTTAACCTTGTTCGTCGCAACAATTTTAATTATAAATTCTCGCCTCATGTACTTTACATTCACGATGATATAGTTTCTTTGCAGCGGCTTGTTCGTGGCATCGAAAGTTTGGATTTTACATATTGATTTAATTTCTGAGGTCGGCGCCCCACATCATTTTATCGTGTAATGTCTTAAAGAATGTCTGCTCTTTAATATTTATAATTTTTATGGTGTACGAGGCTTTGCGCAGTGTAAGAGTAGTATTTTCGTCACACTCCTCGTTGCGTCCGTCAATCGCTATAAGATAGTTGTGGCTGCGGCTCACAACCTTAAGTTTAACCTCGGTGCGGTCGTTCACCACCACAGGACGAGCATTCAGGCTGTGCGATGCGATGGGAGTGAGCACAAATACATTTGCGTCGGGCGCAATTATGGGGCCTCCCGCGCTCAATGAATAACCCGTGGAGCCGGATGGAGCGGCAATTATCAGTCCGTCGGCCTGATAGGTGATACACTCTTCCCCACCCAACGACGCCTCGATGCTTATCATTGAGGAATTGTCGTGCTTCATCACCGCAACCTCGTTAAGAGCGTATGGATTATTCTGAAGTTCTTTATCTGCGCTGACTTCTATTACTCCACGCTCTTCTATGCGGTATTCCCCGCAATGCAGACACTCGAAAAGTTTCGAAATTTTGCTTGCCGAAATTGAAGTCAAAAAACCCAATCGTCCGGCATTTATTCCCAACAGAGGTATATTCTTGTTGCCCACTCGGTTGGCCGTGCGCAGGAAAGTACCATCGCCACCGAAACTTATTGCAATGTCTGCGTCAAAATCATTGCCATCAATAACAGCATCGGGCTGCATGAACAGCTTGCCCTCTTCGAGCAGATACTCGTAAAAAGGACGGTCGATGATGAAAGTATCCTTCCACTCGCTTATGGCGGCAAACAAGCTCTCTATTTTTTCCGATTTTTTCGATTGGTGTTTATTTCCGAATATTGCAAATTTCATATTTTATTCACTTTTACAGGCTCTGTTTCGCGTGAAGAACAGACGCACTTTTTAGCATAATTAAACAACTATGGCCGCAATCGGCAGCAATTCCGATGCAAAATTAAGATAAATTATTGTCTTATTTTGCTTATTTTGTCGTACTTTTGCGAAAAATACGAAATTGGAGATACTTTTGCCGTATACAACGGTTAATTTGAGTAAAAAGTTAGAAGAGAGATGACAAAATTAAGTGTAAATATAAATAAGGTTGCCACCATCAGAAACGCGCGTGGCGGCAACACTCCCAACCTTTTACAGGTAGCACACGATTGCGAACTTTACGGAGCCGACGGCATTACCGTACACCCGCGTCCCGATGAGCGTCATATACGCCGCGCCGACGTACCTGCCTTACGCGCCGTTGTACGCAGCGAATTCAACATCGAGGGTTACCCCTCGAAAGAATTTCTCGACCTTGTGCTAAAGGCCAAGCCCAACCAAGTGACCCTTGTACCCGACAAGCCCGACCAGCTAACCTCGAACAATGGCTGGGACACAGTCGGCGAGCAAGAGTTTCTTAAAGACATACTCGACGACCTGCGCACAGCAGGCATACGCAGTTCCATATTCATAAATGCCGACAGCCGCATGGCCGAGTATGCAGCAAAGGCCGGAGCCGACAGAGTGGAGTTATACACAGGCCCCTACGCCGAGACATATACCCGCAACCGCGAAAAAGCGATAGAACCATTCCTCGAAACGGCACGCCGAGTGCGCCAGCTAGGCATAGGGCTCAACGCCGGACACGACCTGAGCCTTGTGAACCTTCGCTATTTTATAGAGACTATCCCTTGGGTAGATGAAGTATCCATAGGCCACGCACTTATATGTGACGCACTATACATGGGGCTCGAAAAAACAATAGCCGCATACAAAGAATGTTTAAAGAAATAATAAAAAAATAAAATACAACAACTATGGTTTTAATGACACTTCTTGCACAAGCTGCAAGCGTAGCACAAGATTCTTTAATTTCGCTTACCGAGGTTACAGCCGAGGATAGTATGAATGTTTGGGAACTTGCCGTAAAAGGCGGGTGGATAATGATTGTATTGGCCATCCTCTCGGTGATAGGCGTTTACATCTTCTTTGAACGTTTCTCCACACTGCGCAAAGCAATGAAACGCAACCCACTTTTCATGGAGCGCATACACGACAATATTAAAGACAACGACCTGAAGTCGGCAGCAAACTATTGCCGCAGCGAAAATACACCACTCTCGCGCATAATAGAGCGTGGCATAAAAAGTTTCAATTTCGCACCGGTATCCATACGCGAAACAGTGGACAACTGTGCCAACCTCGAAATTGCCGAACTTGAAAAAGGCCTGCCCATCCTATCGACAATAGCCGCCGTCGGCCCCATGATAGGTTTCTTGGGAACAGTAACAGGAATGGTACGCGCTTTCTGGGAAATGGCAAATGCCGGAAACAATATAGATGTATCGCTGCTTTCGAGCGGTATATACGAGGCAATGGTTACAACAGTCGGCGGTCTTATAGTGGGTATCATAGCCCTCTTTGCCTACAACTACCTTGTGACAATGGTCGATAAAGTGCAGAATGACATGGAGGCCGAAATTATCACCTTCATGGAGATTGTACGCGAGAAAAAAGAGATTCTTTAAGCCAATAAATAATTAAAAACAGTTTCTGACAAAATAGAGCCTGACTATTATGCTTAAAAGAAAGACAAAAACAATAGAGACCTTCTCGATGTCTTCAATGACAGATATTATATTTCTGTTGTTGATATTCT
>CAZXIQ010000056.1:0-9501 GCA_964640785.1 uncultured Bacteroidaceae bacterium
AAAATTAACCATTTTTTATTTAACGTGAGCCGAGTTGCTCTGCTTTTTTATGCTACTATGTTCTATATGATGGGAGAACATGTTTACGCTCTCATTGCTTTTGCTACTTTAGGTGCTGTTATTCAGTTCTTTTATTATAATGTATTTGGTAAGGCTGAAAAGCAACAAAAGATATTCATGGGCGACACCGGTGCATTGACAATTGGTATTTTGCTCTGTTTCCTCGCTCTTAAACTCTGTTCACATAAAGTGGAAGATTTAAATAATATCAATCCTTTGGTAATGGCTTTTGCTCCATTGATTGTTCCTTGTTTCGATGTTATAAGAGTGTTCTTTGGGCGAATTCGTCGTAATAAAAATCCTTTCTTGCCTGACAAGACTCATATTCATCATAAGCTAATAGCTGTGGGAATGTCTCCTCGTTTGACAATGGTGGTAATTATATTCAGTTCTGTTGCTTTTACTGCTATTAATATACTCCTTTCACCCTATTTGAATGTAAATATTATTCTTTTGTTGGATGTCTTTGTGTGGGTGACTTTTAACATGTGGCTTACTCGTAAGATAAAGAAAAACGTCAAATAGTTGTTTTTGTTTGCTAATATTTTCTTCGCTCGCTGTGATTGAAAATAGATTTTCACTCGCTCGCTTGAATAATATTTGCATATTAAAATATAATTAATTAACTTTGCATGCTGTTTTTGGCGAAGTATTAACTTTGCCAAAATATGTTTGTTGTATAAATTAAACTTTTATAAAATGAGTCGTAAGTTTATATTCTTGTTCATGTTATCTGCGATTTTTATAACATCGTGTAAGGCTCCGCAAATTTCTTATTTTCAGGATTCTGCCGACGGACTTGAACTTTTATTGAAAGAAGATGGAACTGTCAAGTTGCGTCCCGGTGACAAAGTTACTGTAATTGTAAATACCAAAGATCAAGAGTACAATAATTTATACAACTTGCCATATACACCTTCACGAATAGGGCAAAGTGCTGCTTATCAAACTGTGCAACCTCAAGGAATCGTTTGCTACACTGTGGATAATAATGGTAATATTGATTTTCCCATTCTTGGCAAGGTGTGTGCCGAGGGAATGACACGTGAGGAATTGGCTGCATCTATCAAAAAAGCACTTCTTGACAAGAAACTTCTCGAGGACGACCCGCTTGTTGTAACAGTTGATTTTGCCAATCTGAATATTTCGTTGCTTGGTGAGGTGAGCAAGCCCGGTCGTTATGCAATAGATAAGGACAGAGTTACATTGTTGGATGCTCTGGGAATGGCCGGTGACCTAACAATTTATGGTAAACGTGACGATGTTGTTGTTATGCGTAAGGTGGCAGGTAAACAGAAAATTTATGAAGTTGATTTAACTTCTGTAGAGAAACTCATAAACTCTCCGGTTTATTATATGCAACAGAATGATGTTGTGTATGTTAAGCCCAACAGCATGCGTCAGCGTCAGGCTACGGTAAGCGGCAACACTGTGTATACTCCTACATTCTGGATTTCTGTTGCGTCGTTGCTGACAACAATAACTGCACTTATTATCAAATAAATAATACCAAGAATATGTCTACTACAACTCAAAATACAGCCGAGCAAAGTGAAGAGACTTTGAACTTGAAAGATTTTCTTTTCATGTGCCTTGCAAAATGGCATTGGTTCGTTATATCGTTGATTGTAACATTGTCTGTTGCAGTGTTTTATATTTTAAGGACTCAACCTTCGTATGTACGCTTTTCGCAGGTGATGATTAAGTCCGACTCGAAAGGTTCATCCATTTCGGGTGCAATGAGTGATTTTGCAGATATGGGAATGTTCAAGACCACGAGTAACGTGGATAATGAACTTATAGCCATACAGTCTCCTAGCGTGATGGCCGAGGTTGTAAAGCGTTTGCAACTTGACATGAACTATTCGGTAGATGGAACTTTTCACAAAAAGACAATTTATGGCAGCAGTCTGCCTGTGAATGTTCGTCTTATGGATGTTGCCGACAATGCCGGCGCCCGTTTGACGTTAGATATTTTGGCTGACGGTTCAGTGTCGCTCCGCGACTTTGTTTGGTCGGTTGATGGTGATAAAAAAGAGAGCAGCGATGCTATTGCAGGAAAGATGCTCGAACCGATAGAGACACCTTTGGGTAAAGTGGTTGTTACTCCCACACTTAATTTTGTAGCCGGCGAGGAACGCACTATATACATCACGCGTAGCGGTTATCATGCAACAACTGATAAATACTCGGCAAATTTGCAGTCTGCTTTGAATGATAAAAGGTCGGATGTTATTAATTTGTCAATAACTGACGTTTCGCCTCAACGTGCGGCAGATGTCCTCAATGAGGTAATTGCTGTTTATAACGAAAAATGGATTGACGATAAGAACAAAGTTACCGTAAGTACGTCGAAATTTATCGAGGAGCGTCTCGACAGTATAGTAAAAGAACTTGGCGACGTAGATGAAAATATTTCGTCATATAAGAGTAAACAACTTTTGCCCGACGTAACATCGGCATCGAGCCTTTATATGTCGCAAAGCAGCAAGGCTGCCGAGGAGGTGCTTGCACTTAACAATCAGCTTCACATGGCGCGTTACATCCTTAATTATGTTAAAGACGATAAAAACAAAGATAAACTGTTGCCTGCAAATTCCGGAATTTCAGCGTCGAGTATCGAAGAGCAGATTGCCGAGTATAACACATTGCAATTGCGTCGTTCGAAATTAGTGTCGGGTAGTGACATTAAAAACCCTATTGTTGATGACCTTGACAAGTCTCTTGCATCGATGCGTGTGGCCATCACAACATCTGTCGAAAACCAGATTGTTACTCTTAAAACTCAGCTCGACAACATGAAACGTCACGAGAAAGAGGCAACCGACCGCATTGCAACCAATCCTGTGCAAGAGAAATACCTTCGCTCGGTTGGTCGTCAGCAGCAGGTGAAAGAGGCTCTTTACCTCTATTTGCTCCAGAAACGTGAAGAGAATGAACTTTCTAAGGCTTTCACTGCATACAATACACGTATAATTACCCCTCCCACAGGGTCGTTGTTGCCCACAGCTCCTGTAAAGTCAAAAATTATTCTGATTGCATTTGTGTTGGGACTGGCTATTCCTGTGGCTATAATCTTTATGCAGGAGAATCTTATAACCACTGTTCGTGGCCGTCGCGACATAGAGAAACTTACCTTGCCACTTATTGGAGAAATTCCTATGGCTATAAATGATAAAAAGTCATGGATGTTCTGGCGTAAGGCTCAAAAGCTTGATAATCCGATAATTGTCGAGGATGGTAACCGTAATGTCATAAATGAGGCTTTCCGTGTGCTACGTACAAATATCGAATTTATGACAAAAGAGAGTGGTGGCAACGTGTTTGTTGCAACATCGTTTAACCCCGGTAGCGGAAAGTCGTTCCTTACGGTGAATATTGCAAAATCCTTGGCTCTTAAAGGTCGCAAGGTGTTGATTATAGACGGTGACCTGCGTCACGCATCAACTTCGTCGTTCGTCAATACTCCCAAACAAGGTATTGCCGATTATTTGGCTGGTCGTGCCGATGACCTTCAGAAACTAATAGTGCATCCTGGCGACGAGAAAAATCTTTATGTGTTGCCCGTAGGAACTATTCCTCCCAACCCCACAGAATTGCTCGAGGGTGAACGTTTAGGCAAATGCGTGAATGAGCTACGCACACAATACGATTATGTCTTTATCGATTGTCCGCCAATAGACATTGTTGCCGACACTCAGATTATTGAAAAATTTGCCGATAGAACAATCTTCGTTATTCGTGCAGGAGTTCTCGAAAAGAGCATGTTGCCCGAGCTTGAAGATATTTATCAAGGAAAGAGATTCAAAAATATGTCGCTCATACTCAATGCAACCACCGATGGTGGAGGCGGTCGTTACGGCTATCGTTACGGCTATCGTTACGGCTATCGTTACGGCTATCGTTACGGCTCTCACTATTATGCCTATGGCTCGAATAAAAAGTAAGAGTATTTATAAACGCGTTTAATTATCGGCTTTCAATAGAAGTGTATTTTAATACACTTCTATTGAAAGCCTTAAGACTTTTTTAAATATGTGGCCTTTCACTTCTCGACAGACAATAGAAAACAGTCGCTTGCTGGTTAATTCATTGGATTATCACTCTCATCTTTTGCCCGGTGTGGACGATGGTGTTCAAACGATGGACGAGACGCTTGAGATTCTTGCGAATTTTGAGCAGCAGGGTGTCGCTGAGCTGTGGCTGACGCCTCATGTGATGGAGGATATTCCGAATACGACCGAAGGCTTGAAGCAGCGTTTCGCTCAGTTGCTTTCCGAGTATAAGGGTGCGATAAAACTGAATTTGGCGGCCGAGTATATGCTCGACGGGCTTTTCGATGCACGGTTGGCCGACAACGACCTTTTGCCGCTTGGCGAGCAGGGCAATCATCTGTTGGTAGAGACATCATATTTTAGCTCTCCCATGAGGTTGCACGATACTCTTGCACGAATAAAGTCAAAGGGTTATTATCCGGTTCTTGCACATCCCGAGCGTTACCAGTATATGGACGAAAAGGATTATAAGAAACTGAAAGCCGCAGGCATTAAGTTTCAACTCAATTGGGCATCGCTTGCAGGGCGTTACGGGCGTCCCGAACAGAAAAAGGCCGAATGGCTTGTTAAAAAGAATATGTACGACATAGTGGGTAGCGACACGCACAGGCTCTCTATGCGTCATTGGGAAATGAAAGCAGATGCATCGATACTGAAAAAAATAAAAACCTCTTCCATGCTGGTTGAGCGCAGGGAGTGGAATTTGTGATTTTTTTAAGGAGTAAGAAAAGATAAATTTTATAAGAATGAAGATAGCAGTAGTAGGTGTAGGGTATGTGGGGCTCAGTGTGGCGACACTCTTGGCTCAAAGCAATCATGTTGTGGCAGTGGATATTATTCCCGAAAAGGTAGAGATGATAAATAAACGCATTTCTCCCATACAAGATGAATATATAGAGAAATTTTTTGCCGAGAAAGAGCTTGACCTTACAGCCACTCTCGATGCAGAGAGTGCTTATAAGGATGCAGATATTGTTGTTATTGCTGCTCCCACAAACTATGACAGTGTAAAGAACTTTTTCGATACCTCGGCCGTTGAGAGTGTCATAAAGACGGTTATGCAGTGTAACCCCGATGCTATTATGGTGATAAAAAGCACGATTCCTGTGGGGTACACCGAGCATGTGCGTGCAAAGTTGGGTAGTGACAATATACTTTTCTCGCCCGAGTTTTTGCGCGAGAGCAAGGCGCTTTACGACAATCTTTACCCCAGTCGCATTATAGTGGGACGTCCCGAGGGTGACGAGCGTCTCGACCTTGCAGCACGTATGTTTGCCGAACTGTTGCGTTTGGGAGCAGAAAAGCAGGATGTTGAGATTCTTTACATGGGACTTACCGAGGCCGAGGCTGTTAAGCTCTTTGCAAACACTTATCTTGCTTTGCGCGTTAGTTTCTTTAACGAACTTGACACGTATGCCGAAATGAAAGGTCTTGACACCAAAAGCATTATTCAGGGTGTCGCGCTCGACCCGCGCATCGGCTCACACTATAATAATCCCTCATTTGGTTACGGTGGTTATTGCTTGCCCAAGGATACTAAGCAGTTGCTTGCCAACTATCAGGATGTGCCGCAAAATATGATGTCGGCCATCGTCGATAGCAATCGCACACGAAAGGATTTTATAGCCGACCGTGTGCTCAGCATGGCAGGGTATTACGATTATTTCAACCGAGGCGATTACGAGGCTGCTAATGAAAAACGTTGTGTGATAGGCGTTTACCGTCTGACGATGAAGACCAATTCCGACAATTTCCGTCAATCCTCTATTCAGGGTGTGATGAAACGCATAAAGGCTAAAGGTGCCGAGGTTATTATATACGAACCTACATTGCCCGATGGTTCTACATTCTTTGGCAGCAAGGTTGTAAATGATATAAACGAGTTCAAGCGTCTGTCACAAGCTATTGTCGCCAACCGTTACGACAGTTGTCTCGATGATGTTCGCGAGCGTGTCTACACACGAGATATTTTTGGAAGAGATTAAGTGTTTGTTCAAAAGATAAAAGATTATGAAAGGAATTGTACTTGCAGGCGGTAGCGGCACACGCCTTTACCCTATAACAAAAGGAGTGAGCAAACAGCTTATCCCCATTTTCGATAAGCCTATGGTCTATTATCCCATTTCGGTGCTGATGCTTGCAGGTATTCGTGAAATTCTGATAATATCCACTCCGCAGGACTTGCCGGGTTTCCGACGTCTGCTTGGCGACGGCAGTGACTATGGCGTACGTTTCGAGTATGCCGAACAACCATCGCCCGATGGTCTTGCACAGGCCTTTATCATTGGCGAGAAATTCATTGGTGACGATGCTGCCTGTTTGGTTCTTGGCGATAATATATTCTACGGCGCAGGGTTCAGCGCAATGTTGCGCGAGGCTGTGCATCAGGCCGAGAAAGAGAATAAAGCAACGGTCTTCGGCTACTGGGTGAACGACCCCGAACGTTACGGCGTTGCAGAATTTGATGCCGAGGGTAACTGTTTAAGCATCGAGGAAAAACCCGCAACGCCCAAGTCCAATTATGCGGTTGTGGGGTTATATTTCTATCCCAACAAAGTGGTTGAAATTGCAAAAAACATAAAGCCTTCGGCACGTGGCGAGCTTGAAATAACGACTGTAAACCAACGTTTCCTCGAAGATAAGGAACTTAAGGTTCAGACACTCGGCCGTGGATTTGCATGGCTCGACACAGGCACACACGACTCGCTTAGCGAGGCTTCAACCTTTGTCGAGGTTATAGAGAAACGTCAGGGACTGAAGATTGCCTGCCTCGAGGGTATTGCCTATTGTAAAGGGTGGATAACCGCCGACAAGCTGCGCGAGCTTGCGCAGCCCATGATAAAGAATCAGTATGGGCAATATCTTTTGCATGTCATCGACGAGGTAGAGCGCATGAAAAACACTATTTGTGAAATTTAAAAACTTCTATAATGGAGGTTATAAAGACGGAATTAGATGGGGTGGTAATCATTGAACCGCGAATTTTTAAGGATGCGCGCGGTTATTTCTTTGAGTCTTTTTCGCAGAAAGAGTTCAACGAAAAGGTGATGCCCATAAACTTTGTGCAGGACAATGAGAGTATGTCGTCGTATGGCGTAATGCGCGGGCTGCACTATCAGCGTATGCCTTACACACAGAGCAAACTTGTGCGTTGTGTAAAGGGTACGGTTCTTGATGTTGTGGTGGATATACGCAAGGGGTCACCCACTTTCGGGCGACATGTGGCGGTGGAACTGAGCGAGGACAACCATCGACAATTATTTATTCCTCGTGGTTTTGCTCATGGCTTTGCAGTGCTCAGCGACGTGGCAATTTTTCAGTATAAGTGTGATAACTTCTATGCGCCGCAAGCCGATGCCGGTATACAGCTGCTCGACGAGACGCTTGGCATAGATTGGAAGATTCCTGCAACCAAGGCTGTCCTCAGCGAGAAAGACCTTAAGCAACCTTTGCTTGGGGATGCAGTGCTCGACTTTGATATTAACGATAAATTGTATTAAGCGATGAATATTCTTGTTACCGGTGCCAACGGACAGCTGGGCAGCGAGATGCGCATAGTCTCTCGCGAGAGTCGCGACAATTATATTTTCACCGACGTTGCCGAACTTGATATTACCGACCTTGATGCTGTACGTTCAATGGTTGCTGACAATAATGTAGAAGTTATTATAAATTGTGCGGCATATACCAATGTCGATAAGGCCGAGGACGATGTAGAGCTATGCGAACTTCTCAATGCAAAAGCAGTTGAGAACCTTGCCATTGCAATGAAAGAGGTCGATGGTCTGCTTGTGCACGTATCTACCGACTATGTGTTTGGCGGCGACCCTTATAACACACCTTGCACCGAGGATAAAAAAGGTACCCCAACGGGTGTTTACGGACGCAGCAAATTGCATGGCGAGCAGAATATTCAAAGGGTGGGGTGCAACCATCTTATCATACGCACAGCATGGCTTTACAGCGAGTATGGAAAAAATTTTGTAAAGACAATGCTTGCGCTAACCTCTGCAAAACCTCAGCTAAAGGTTGTATTCGACCAAGTGGGCACTCCAACATACGCCTACGACCTTGCAGCAGCCATTTTCGACATTGTCGCGAATCGTAAATTTGTAGGCAACAACGGTGTCTACCACTACTCGAACGAGGGTGTGTACAGTTGGTACGACTTTACAAAAATGATAGCCGAATATGCAGGAAACACATCGTGCGACATACAGCCTTGTCACAGCAACGAATTTCCAAGTAAGGTGGTGCGTCCGGCATACTCGGTGCTCGACAAGACAAAGATAAAGACAACTTTTGGCGTTTCTGTACCCTATTGGACCGATTCACTGAAAGTCTGTTTGAGAAACATAAAAGAACAGAATATTAAATAAAGACCTATTTTGAAACGCAATATAATAATAACCGGCGGAGCCGGATTCATAGGCAGCCACGTAGTGCGTCTGTTTGTAAATAAATACCCCGAGTACAGGATAATAAATGTAGATAAACTGACTTACGCGGGTAATCTTGCCAACCTCAAGGACATAGAGGATAAAGAAAATCACACATTCGTCAAAGCTGATATTTGCGACTACGACAAGATGTTGCAGTTGATGCAGCAGTACAATGTGGACGGCATAATACACCTTGCAGCCGAAAGCCATGTGGACCGCAGCATAAAAGACCCTTTCACCTTTGCACGCACCAATGTGATGGGAACATTGAGCCTGTTGCAGGCAGCAAAGGTCTATTGGGGGGCGTTGCCCGAGAAATACGAAGGCAAACGTTTCTATCACATATCCACCGACGAGGTTTATGGAGCATTGGAACTGTCTCACCCCGAGGGCATCGAACCGCCTTTCACCACGACAGCCTCTTCGGGCGAGCATCATCTTGCCTACGGCACAGACTTCTTCTACGAGACAACAAAATATAATCCGCACTCGCCCTATTCGGCCTCGAAGGCAGGCAGCGACCATTTTGTACGCGCTTTTCACGACACATACGGCCTGCCAACCATTGTGACAAACTGCTCAAACAATTACGGCCCCTATCAGTTCCCCGAAAAGCTGATACCCTTGTTCATCAATAATATACGTCAGCGCAAGCCGTTGCCTGTCTATGGTAAGGGCGAAAATGTGCGCGACTGGCTCTATGTGGTGGACCACGCACGTGCGATAGATGTTATTTTTCACAACGGAAAGATAGCCGAGACATACAACATCGGAGGCTTTAATGAATGGAAAAATATTGACATTATACATGTTATAATAAAAACCGTAGATCGTCTGCTTGGCAACCCCGAGGGGCATTCTTTGTCGCTTATCACTTATGTTACCGACCGCATGGGACACGACCTGCGCTATGCGATAGACTCCACAAAGTTGCAGAAAGAATT
>CAZXIQ010000057.1:0-9460 GCA_964640785.1 uncultured Bacteroidaceae bacterium
GCGCAATGCCCCACAAAGTGAACCCCATAGACTTTGAGAACAGCGAGGGTAACTTGGGAATAGCCAATGCCATACTCGCCCACCTTACAACAAAATTACCAATTTCGCGCCTGCAACGCGACCTTACCGACTCTACTGTACTGCGCAACGTAGGTGTACCTTTCGGACACATAATAATTGCACTCAAGAGCACTATGGTAGGTCTGCGCAAGTTGCTCCTCAACGAGACGGCAATATACGACGAACTTGATAATTGCTGGAGCGTATGTGCCGAAGGCATTCAGACAATACTGCGTCGCGAAGGTTACCCCAACCCCTACGAGGCGTTGAAGGCATTGACACGTACCAACCAAAAAATTACCCGTGAGTCGTTACTCGAATTTATCGACGGCTTGAATGTTGAAGAGCCGGTAAAAGTTGAGCTGCGCAACATCACACCCCATTCTTACACAGGAATGTAGCAAAAATCAGGACCGTGAGGTTCGTAAAAAATATAAAAAATGAATAATTACAGAGACAAACGAGCAGAAGATTACTCATCGAATAAAGGCGGTGGAAAGTTCCGCTCGTACAATCGCAACGAAGATTCAAACGGCCGTCAGAAATTCGGTCAGCGTTTTAACAAATTTGGAGAGGGACGCCCCGCCTATGGCAACGACTATAAAAACAGTCGCGAAGATGGTGGCAACCGTTTCAAATTCAACAATAGAAACGACCGCGACGCAAACAACCGTTACGGCAACCGTTTCGAAGGCGAACAGGGAGGCTACAATCGTCCCCGTTTCCGTCAGGCCGAAGGCGAGCAAGGAGGCAACCGACCTTACTCGGGCACATACAACAGCAACGCTCCCCGAGGCGACCGATACAATGGTCATGGAGGCGACAGAAAACCCGCATACGCCCAGCGTACAAAAAACGGTGTTTTTAATGCCAACTCAAAATACAACAAAAAGAAACAGATTGAATATAAAGAGGTGCTTGCCGACCCCGATGCACCGTTGCGTCTGAACAAATATCTTGCAAATGCAGGCGTATGTTCGCGCCGCGAGGCCGACAATTTCATACAGGCAGGCCTTGTAACCGTCAATGGCACCATTGTCACAGAGCTTGGCACAAAAATCACCCGCAACGACGATATACGTTTCAACGGCGAGCGTGTGAACCCCGAGCGCAAGGTGTACATATTGCTTAACAAGCCCAAAGATTGCGTGACAACAGTGGACGACCCCCAAGAGCGTAAAACAGTACTCGATTGTCTGCGCGGAGCATGCAAAGAGCGCATTTACCCCGTAGGACGTCTCGACCGTAATACAACAGGCGTGCTGTTGCTTACAAACGACGGAGACATGGCCTCGAAGCTGACGCACCCTAAATTCATGAAGAAAAAAATATATCATGTCTTCTGCGACAAAAATGTAGCAATGTCGGACATGACACAGCTTGTGAACGGTCTTGAACTTGAAGACGGCAAGGCTTACGCCGACGAAGTAACGTATGTAAACGAGACTGACCGTTCGCAGATAGGCCTTGAAATACACTCGGGAAAAAACAGAATCGTTCGCCGCATGATGGAGCACCTCGGCTACAAAGTAGTAAAGCTCGACCGCGTGCTTTTTGCCGGCCTTACCAAGAAAAATCTCAAGCGTGGCGATTGGCGTTACCTCACAGAGAAAGAGGTGGCAATGTTGCGCATGGGAGCATACGAATAATATCAAGAATAAAAAAACACAAAATGAAAAGCATAAAACGTACAAAAATCTCAGACCTGCTTTCACTGACCACCTATGGCAGCGAGGTGAATGTAAAAGGATGGGTAAGAACACGTCGCGGTAGCAAGCAGGTGGCATTTGTAGCCCTCAACGACGGCTCTACCATAAAAAACGTGCAGATAGTAATAGACCTTGAGAAAATAGACGAAGAGCTTGTAAAGAAAATATCAACCGGCACATGTCTCAGCGTGAACGGAACACTCGTAGAGTCCATCGGCGGCGGTCAGAGTGTAGAAATACAGGCTACGGAAATTGAAATTCTGGGCGAATGTGACAACACCTACCCCTTGCAAAAGAAAGGACAGACAATGGAGTTTATGCGCAGCGTGGCACACTTGCGCCCCCGCACAAACGCATTCGGCGCCATCTTCCGCATACGTCACAACATGGCATACGCCATACACAAATTCTTCCACGACAAAGGTTTCTACTACTTCCACACACCCATCATCACAGCGTCCGACTGCGAGGGTGCGGGACAGATGTTCCAAGTGACCACAATGAACCTCTATGACCTGAAAAAAGACGAGGCCGGTTCAATAAAATATGACGATGACTTCTTCGGCAAACAGGCGAGCCTTACAGTGTCGGGACAGCTCGAGGGCGAGCTTGCAGCAACAGCTCTTGGTGCAATATACACATTCGGCCCCACCTTCCGCGCCGAAAACTCAAACACACCCCGTCACCTTGCCGAATTCTGGATGATAGAGCCCGAGGTTGCCTTCAACGACATTTACGACAACATGGAGCTTGCCGAGGAGTTTATAAAATATTGCGTATCGTGGGCACTCGACAACTGCATGGACGACATCAAGTTCCAGAACGACATGTTCGACAAAGAACTTATCGAACGTCTGCGTTCCATTGTAAACACAGAATTTGTTCGCCTGAAATACACCGAGGGTATTGAGATTCTCGAAAAGGCTGTTGCCGACGGTCACAAATTCGAATTCCCCGTATATTGGGGTGTAGACCTCGCTTCGGAGCACGAAAGATACCTTGTGGAGCACCACTTTAAACGCCCCGTGATTCTCACCGATTATCCCAAAGAGATAAAGGCCTTCTACATGAAACAGAATGAAGATGGCAAGACTGTTCGCGCAATGGACGTACTATTCCCGAAAATCGGCGAAATTATCGGTGGTTCCGAGCGCGAGGCTGACTATGACAAACTGCTCGCACGCATCGAAGAGCTTGGCATTCCCATGAAAGATATGTGGTGGTACCTTGACACCCGTCGTTACGGCTCGTGTCCCCACTCGGGTTTCGGCCTCGGCTTTGAACGTCTGTTGCTCTTTGTTACAGGCATGTCCAACATACGCGACGTAATACCCTTCCCGCGTACTCCGAACAACGCCGAGTTCTAAACTCTTTTTTATAAAAACAAAAAAAAGATTCTACCGATATTTTTCATCGAGCGGCAACCGCCGCTCGATGAAAAATTAAAAATATATGATAAGATGGATAAAAATCGGTATTGTGTAATAATGGCAGGAGGTATCGGCAGCCGTTTGTGGCCTCTGAGCCGAAAAGGTTACCCCAAACAGTTTCACGACCTGCTCGGTTGCGGCAGGACCTTGTTGCAGCAAACGTTCGACCGTTACAGCCGTATAGTACCATTGAAAAACATCATAGTCTCAACAAACAGCGACTATTCCGAATTGGTGCGCGAACAGTTACCCGGGCTATCCTCGGAACAAATACTGCACGAGCCCACCTATCGTGGAACTGCACCAAGTATTGCATACGCTGCGTGTCACATAAGACAGCTCAACGAAAATGCAAATATTGTTGTTGCACAGGCCGACCAACTTATCCTCGACGAAAATCTTTTTGTGAAGACCGTAAATTCCGGTCTCGACTTTGTTGCCACCAACCAAAAGTTGGTGATTGTGGGCATAAAACCCACCTGTCCCGAGACACGATACGGATATATTCAGGCCGAAGGGCATAAGGAATTATTCTCGGACGGAGCTTTCCACAAGGTGCGCACATTCACCGAAAAACCAGCCTACGAATTTGCCAAAATATTCATGGAAAGTGGCGAATTTTATTGGAACTCAGGTATATACATCTGGAATGTGCAGACAATAATCGACACTATGACCGAATTGTTGCCGGACATGATGGGCGAGCTTGAACGTGTTTTTAATGAATATCCCAACAGGGACGAGCGTCGCCGTCGTGTGTACGACTCATACACCTCTTTCCCCAATGTCTCTATGGACTATGCGGTGATGGAGCGTGCCGACAATGTTTATCTTCAGATTGGAGAATTCGGCTGGGCCGACCTTGGTACTTGGGATTCGCTTTACAGCACTTTCCCGAAAGACAAGAGTGGCAACGCAATAGTAAAATCGCGCGCATTGACTTACAACAGTCACGACAATGTGGTGGTGATGCCCAAAGGTAAGTTGGCTATCATTCAAGATGTTGAGGACCTGCTGATTGCCGACGTTGGCAATGTGTTGCTTGTTTGCAAAAAGGGCAAAGAGGGCGATATTAGAAAATTCCTTAATGATGCCCGCATGAAGTACGGCGACGAATTTGTTTAAACTGACGTTACCTTTTTAGAAAAAGCTGACAAGCTGCGCTGTCTCACTCTTTTCTTAGCGAGAAAAACTTTTCTTCCTTGTCTATGCACGCAACAGCCTCGATGCGCGCCTTGGAATTTTCTATTGTAATGGGGCTTTCCGCTCTATAATTGCGCATGCGGCAACCGTAAAGGGTGACTGTAAGCAGTTTGTCGCCCCTCACAATCAAAAAGTCATCGGAGAAGCCATCGGCTGTCAATGCTCCGTTAGGCCCCGAAAATGCCTCTACATTGCTGATTGACGTGTGTCCCTGCCCCTCGATGATAATAGGGTGGATGGCGTCGGCGTTAAAATTTATAGCCATATTATAGTCTCCATAGAATGTGAGTGACTAGAGTGTTACCCTTTCTACGTTTTTTGTTGTTTGCCTTTGTCGGGCTAACGGAATTATAAGTTTATTGCATTATGGCTTTGCAATAAACTTCTTTCCATTGCGCACGTAAATAACACCCGGTATTAATTTGGTGACTTTGCGGCCGAAAAGGTCGTATGTGGGCGCTTGGGTGTCGCAATTCTCATTGTCTTCTGTCGGCAACTGTATAGAAGTGTAGTTGTCAAGGTCGCCCACAAGAGTTCCGTATTGTGCCCAAGCTGATGCTTTGTAAGCCGCCAGTGAGCTTGCAAAGACATGTATGACAGGCTTGCTCGAGAACAGGTAGGCAGCAACGCTGGGGGGTGTAGTTGCATATACATAAGCGTCCTTGACGGGGGAGCTGTAAAAAGCTCCTTGCGATATTGACGTTACTTTGGGGCCAATGGTTGCTGTCTCAAGGCTTTTACAGTAGGCGAAGGCGTCGCCGCCGATTGTGGTAACATTGTCGGGGACAATCACTCCTGTAAGTCCTGAGCGTGCAAAGGCATTGGATTCAATCTTCTTGATTCCTTTGGGCAATGTTATGTTAGTGAGGTTAAGACAATCGTAGAAAGCGTGGCTGCCTATGCTGTTGGCTGTGCTTTTGTAGGTGTTGTAATATGCAACGCCACCTGTTTTTACCTCTGCGTTTGTAAGGTCTATTGACGATAGTGTATATTCGTTGATGAGCTTGCGCATGTGCTTGATGTCTGTGCCGTTGATGGGGCCGCTGATGACTGCTTTTATAGCCGAGGTTGTGAGCGAGTCTTTAAGTGTGCCTACCTTTGTGAGTGTTATATACTCTGTGCCGTCGCCGGCCTTATATGTCTCGTGTAATGTGCCGTCGGCGTCAATGGAGTAGATGGTAAAGTCTGTACCGACGCTGCTTGGAATGCAGAATTCCAATGAGTTTGATGCGTAGACGAAGTTGCTGTCTTTGTCGAGTATCAGGAATCCTACGCCGCCTGTACCTGTCATGCTATACAGCGAGTCGGACTGTATATATGTGTAGCTTGATGTTTTTATTGAGTCGGGCAGGTAGTCGGTGAACTGTCCAAGCTCGCCACACTTTCCGACCAAGTTCGATTCGCGACGTTTCTGTCCGGGGGTAGAGAACAGGTCGTTGGTAAGCACATAGTCTGCTCGGTCTTCTACAAACAGTATGGTGCGGTTCTTTTTGGGGTATTTTGCAATTTCGGCAAGGGTACGGTTTATGTTGGTCTGTGTGACTGTCATTGTATACGAGCCGTAGTCGTCTATTTTTTGGTTTCTGACAGGCTCGAAGAATCCCCATGCTGTGAAGAAGTCTGTGAGGTCTTCTTGTGCTACCTCGCATACCTTGCGCACGAACTTAAGTGTGCTGTTGTAGCCGTTGCTGGAGCTGCTATAACGTTTTATGGGGTCCTCGCGCAGTGCCTTGAACAGATTGGGGTAGAATGATGTGTTTTTCTGTGCCTGATGGTAGTAGAGGAAGAGCTGGTAGTACATACGCATCTGGTTGCTGATGTTGCGCATGAAAAATGGTGTGTGGCTGGCGTGCTCTCCCATTATTTCGGCGAGGGAACCACCGCCTGATGTTGTTCTTCCGAAGAAGAAACGACAGGTGTTGGAGAAGAAGTTGTTCGACACTTCTGTGCCGCCTTCGAGGTTGATGGTCGATTGGTTGTTGTGTCCGCATTCGTGTCCGGCGCACCATTCGTCCATGTCGTAGCGGCTTACATCAAATGAGTTTCTGATGCACTCTACCGAATTGTACATTGTGCGGTAGGTGCTTGAGTTTGCGTATCCGGCCGAGTTTCCATCGCCCTGAATGGCAAAGTTGGGGTTGTTGTAGTAGAGGGGGGCAATGGCCTCGCCACCTGTGAGGTAGTATGGTGCCCGGTTGCGTTCGCCATTGGCTACCGATGCACGATAGCCCATAAGTTCTTGTTGCCACAGAGCAAGGCTGTCGAACCACTCGATGCTGCGGTCTATGGTGTTGGGCCACACTTCTTTGTAGGCAGCTGTCTGGAAATTGAAGAGTGCATGTTCGCTCTTTACTGTGAATAGCTCGTGTGTGGCTGCGTTTAGCAGTGCTTTGTAGTCGCTGTCGCTCTTGCGTGCAACATCGTAGTAGCCGTTTACTTTACCGCCCTCGATGTGAATTGTTATTTCGGGCCATTCGTCAAGGGTCTTTGTCATTGATTTTGTGTCGGCTGTGTAGAGAATATAATAGAGTGCATCCTTTTCGCCATCAATTATGTTCAAGCCTTTTGTTAATTGTTTTCCGCTTTTCGCATTGCTGATAAGGTGGTTGCCTGAACATCCTGCAATGTAGAGTGTTGCGTCTTCGGGTACGTCGCAATCGACAAATACATACAGAGCCTCCAACGGACCGCTGTATATACCTGTGGGGTTGCCCATATATGAGCCTCCTGTGCTTTTTAGCTTGTCGTTCCAATAGTTTGCGTCGCTGAATGGTTTGTAGTTGTGTATGCGGAACTCCTTTTCGTATGCCGCCCAATTATTGTTTTTCAGTTTCACTGCAATGTCTGCCATGAAAGAGGGCATTCCGCCTTCGGTCATGGCTGTGGTGAGTGCCTCGTCGCTCATGGCAAGGTATTCGGCTTTCAGTCGGGTGCATGCGGCATCCTCGAAATATGTTTCACGCAGGTTGTTTACAACAATGGCCGGGTCGGGTTCCAAAGGATAAATTTCCTCCAAGCCTCCTTCTATGGAGCCGTAGAAACTTTTCCATGCGCTCTGTTTGTAATCTTCGAGTGCGTCGGTGTATACGCACACCTTAGGACCCGAAGAGAATAGATAGGCGGCTATGCTTGGCGGGGTGGTGGGTTTCACGTATGCAATCTTCACGTTAGAAGCATAGAATACTCCTTGGCTGAGGCTTGTCACGCGACGGCCGATGATTACTGTGTCCAACGAAGCGCAATAGGCAAATGCGTCGCCTCCCAAGCGCGACACGCTGTTGGGAATGTCAATCTTGCGTAATCCCGAATTTGAGAATGCAGTAGTCTGTATTTCAATGATATTTTCGGGCAATTTAATGGTCTTCAGGTTTTTACACTCCTTGAACATTGAATGGCCTATGATATAATCCTCGGTGGTGTAGGATGCGTTGTAAGCCTCGCCTCCCTTTACAATGCTTGCCTCGGATATGTCAAGGTCTGTTACGGTGCCGGCATTGATAAGCTCACGCAGGTACTTGATGTCTGTTCCGTTTATGGAGCCTGTTATCTTCAGTGCCGATTCGCTTGAAGTTAGCAGGGTGGGCAGTGTTCCGGCCGTTTCTACATGTACTTCTGTTGCTGCCCATGTATTTCCATTGCTGTAAAATAGCAGGAAAAGAGGCAATAACATTTTGAAAAAAAGTGTTGAGTAGTTTCTTTTCATGTGGCAGAGTTTTTTTATGGATTCTATAATTTATTCTTAATGAATGATATTTATATACAAATATCTTTATTTTATATGATATATGCAATTATTTTTTTAATAAACTGTTTAAATTTCGAAGAAGTTGTTTCAATATACATTAAAATGTTTTTTATGGCACTCTTTGCCCCTGTTTCTTTGTTGCAATTTTAAGAAACTCTTTTATTACTGTAATTGTGGTTTCTTTTCTTTTATAGTTCATTGTACCCTTGTAAGTTGTTGCTGTTTAAAAGTTGTTGTCCGTGGCTGCAAAAAACCAACTTTAGGTTTTTTTATGTAAAGAAAAAGTCTTTATTGGGTAAATGATGATAAAAAAGAGGTTATAACATTCTATAATTTCTCAAACTATATTATCTTTGCGGTAGATGGTGAGGGATGTACGGCGCCGGCCGTGCCGCCCGCAAATGAAATTTGCGTTGCGCTCGCTTGTAATGCTTTGTAAAATAAAACTTCCCATTATGGGGCAAAATAATACATACAATGAAATATCTGTATAAAAGAATAAAGTCGGTTCGCGAAAGTTATGTGGATACATTGGGCAAACTCTATGAATATGCTACCACTTTTTTTCCGAAAAACACTCTATCCAAGGTGGTTGATGGCGAAGGCGGTTACACATACGAAGAGTTAAAGAAAAAGTGTGACACAATTTCCAAACGTCTTACACAGTTTGGTATTGGCGCAGGCGATAAAGTTGCCATACTCTCGCAGAATATGCCCAACTGGACAGTGGCTTTCTTCAGCACCGTACCATTCGGACGAATATCAATTCCCATTCTGCCCGAATGTTCCGAGAATGAGATAACAAACATTCTTAACCACTCCGAGAGCAAAGTGCTTTTTGTGTCTAAACGTCTGTTGCCTAACGTCAGCAAGGAGTGCATGGATAAAATGACTCTTGTAATAGACATTGAAACATTCGAAGAGATAAAAAGAGACGACAGCAAGTTTACCTGTGACGGAAAGGTGTCGCAGCCAATGCCCGACGATATTGCAACAATAAACTATACGTCCGGTACGACGGGTAACGCCAAAGGCGTTGTTCTCAGCCACAGAAACCTTATCTCGTGCGTACACTCGTGCTACCATGCTTGCCGCCGTGGCGAAAAAGACAGATGGCTGTCTATATTGCCTATGCCTCACACATTTGAAATGACAATAGGCATGCTCTATCCTATGTACGTTGGTGCAAGCGTGCATTATATGTCAAAGCCTCCCGTGCCCTCGCTCTTGCTCAAGGCAATGAAAGAGGTGCGCCCCACGACAATTCTTGCCGTGCCTCTTATCATTGAGAAAATCTATAAGAACAGCATTCT
>CAZXIQ010000058.1:0-7744 GCA_964640785.1 uncultured Bacteroidaceae bacterium
AAAAATTTATTTAAGAATTATTATGTTTTGTGTTTCTGTTTAAATGATGCTTTTTTCTCGAAAACCGGTGCAAAGTTACTAATTTTCAATTAAGAAACTGTTTAATTTTATAAAAAAAGAAGGATATTGTGATTTTATGCCTTTGTGTGGCTTTTATGTCGGGCTGTTTTTATGGAATATTTATTCCATATTCGTGTTTAATTTCGTCCATTACAAAGGTACTTTCGAGTGAACCTAAGTATTTTATTGTACCTAATACGTTTAGTACGAATTTTTGGTAATATTTCATGTCGGGTGCGTGTATCTTTAACATGTAGTCGAAACTTCCTGATATATTGTAACATTCTGTAACTTCGGGTATGTTTTTTACAATTTCCGTAAAATCATTTGCAATCTCTCTGCTCAAACGGCTCATTTTTACGTTGCAAAATACAATAAAGCCTTGATTTAATTTCTCGGCATCGAGTACGGCAATGTATTTTTTAATGTAGCCGTTTGACTCCAAGCGTTTGAGACGTTCGAATACAGGGGTGGATGAGAGGCTTACTCGCGATGCAAGTTCCTTTGTGGTCAGTCGTGCATTTGCTTGAAGTGTGCGAAGAATTTGCAAGTCTGTTTTGTCCAGTGTGTCCATAAAAGAATAATTTTCTGATTTTTTAGTTTTTTTAATCCTTGTTTAGTGTATTTGTCCTTTGTTGTGCTGCAAATTTAGTGATATTTTCTAAAAAATCGACAAATGTTGTTTGATATTTCTTTTGGTTATAACTTTGCCGGAAAATAAACGAAAAATGTGTAACCTTAAATATTAAACTTATGGACAGAAAAAGACTTCATTTCGAGACTTTGCAATTACATGTTGGTCAAGAACAGGCCGATTCGGCAACCGATGCACGTGCCGTGCCTATCTATCAAACAACTTCTTATGTGTTTCACAATTCGCAGCATGCAGCCGACAGATTCGGATTGCGCAATGCAGGTAATATTTATGGGCGTCTTACAAATTCCACTCAGGCTGTCTTCGAAGAGCGTGTCGCGGCCTTAGAGGGTGGGGTTGCAGGCTTGGCCGTAGCCTCGGGTGCGGCTGCAATAACGTATGCTTTACAGAATATCCTCAGGGCTGGCGACCACATTGTTGCAGCCGATAATCTTTATGGCGGTTCTTATAATCTTATAACCCATACATTGTATGCGCAAGGTATAACAAATTCCATTGTGAATATTAATGATTTTTCAGCCCTCGAGGCTGCCATACGTCCTAACACAAAAGTTGTTTTTATAGAGACATTCGGTAATCCGAATTCCGACATTGCCGACGTTGAGACGATTGCTCGAATAGCCCATTCGCATGGTGTGCCGTTGATTGTGGACAATACTTTTGCTACTCCGTTTTTATTTCGTCCTTTGGAGCATGGCGCTGATGTTGTTGTGCATTCGGCTACGAAATTTATTGGCGGTCACGGAACCTCGTTGGGCGGCGTTATTGTCGATGGTGGTTCTTTTGATTGGAAGGCTTATGGTGATAAATTTCCGTCATTGTCCTGCCCCGAACCGAGCTATCATGGTGCAGTGTTTGCGGATGTTGCAGAAGCGGCACCCTTTGTTACACGTATACGTGCTGTGATATTACGTGATACGGGTGCCACCCTTTCACCTTTTAATGCCTTTATACTGTTGCAGGGCTTAGAGACTTTGTCGCTACGCGTAGAACGTCACGTGGAAAATACGCTGCGCGTAGTAAAATTTCTTGAAAATCATCCGAAAGTGGCAGTTGTGAACCATCCTTCGTTGCCGCACCATGCAAGTAATCATCTTTATAAGAAATATTTTCCAAATGGCGGTGGCAGCATATTTACTTTCGAGATAAAAGGCGGACAGGATGAGGCTTGGCGTTTTATAGATTCGCTCGAGATTTTCTCGTTGCTCGCAAATGTAGCCGATGTAAAGAGCCTCGTTATTCATCCTTACACAACCACCCATTCACAGTTGTCGCCCGAAGAATTGGCTGCTCAAAATATAACTCCGTCTACAATACGTCTGTCC
This sequence comes from uncultured Bacteroidaceae bacterium, assembly GCA_964640785.1. Taxonomy (GTDB): domain Bacteria; phylum Bacteroidota; class Bacteroidia; order Bacteroidales; family Bacteroidaceae; genus HGM04593. The sequence goes on from CAZXIQ010000058.1 coordinate 2,041, forward strand.
ATTGGTACAGAGCATATTGATGATATTATTGCAGATTTGGAACAAGCATTAAATAAATAGTTTTTTAAAAAAAAAGAGAAAAGTTATGAGTAAGATTGCGAAAAAATTGACAGATTTGATAGGGCGGACCCCTTTATTGGAACTTTCGTCTTATAGCAGGGCCTATGAATTGAGTGCTACGATAATTGCAAAAATAGAGGCGTTTAATCCCTCGGGCAGTGTTAAGGCGCGTGCAGCCTTGGCTATGATTGAAACAGCCGAGCGTGAAGGCATTCTCGGGCCCGATGTTACCATTATAGAGCCTACAAGCGGGAATACAGGTATAGCTCTTGCTACTGTTGCTGCAATAAAAGGCTATCGTCTTATTCTGACAATGCCCGAGACGATGAGTGTGGAACGTCGTAATTTGTTGAAGGCTTTAGGCGCCGAACTTGTTCTTACCGAGGGTAAATCTGGAATGAAAGGTAGTTTGGCTAAAGCCGAAGAGTTGAATAGAGATATTCCCGATTCGCTTATTTTGCAACAATTTAAAAACCCTGCTAATCCTAAAGTTCACGAACTTACAACAGGCGAGGAAATTTGGAACGACACTGATGGTGACGTGGATATTTTTGTGGCAGGTGTCGGAACCGGTGGTACTGTCAGCGGTGTCGGGCGTGCTCTCAAACGTCACAATGCAAATGTGCGTATTGTGGCAGTGGAGCCTGCATCCTCGCCCGTGCTTTCCGGCGGCTCACCCGGTGCGCACAAAATACAAGGTATCGGAGCAGGTTTTATTCCTGATAATTATGATGCTTCCATTGTTGATGAGGTAGTTGGAGTATCTAACGAAGATGCTTTTGATGCTGCACGTAAACTTGCGCAGACCGAAGGAGTGTTAGCCGGAATTTCGAGCGGTGCAGCTCTTCACGCGGCAAGAATACTTGCGCAGCGTCCTGAAAACAGAGGTAAACGTATTGTTGTTTTATTGCCCGATACGGGGGAAAGGTATCTTTCAACTGATTTGTTCAAATAATTTGTGTGTTATTATATGTTTGGCAAATGTTGAATTAAAGGTACTTCCTCTCTTTTTAAAAACCGAAAAGCAACACCCCGGTCGAAGTGTTGCTTTTCGGTTTTTAAAAGTGTTTTTTAGAAATTATATTCTACTCCTGCGAGGAAGTTTATGCCTTTTGCAATGTAACCCGCATAATTGAAATACTTTTTGTTCAGCATATTATCGGCCTGAATGTATGCGTTGAACTGTTTATGAAATTTGTAGCTGATGTTTGCATTAAGGTTATTCATGTCCTTTATGCGTCCACCGTCGCTTTTCGTGTAGCGTGCGTAATTATATCCTAATCCGAAATAAAGTCCGTCGTACAGGCGCGCACGAGCCTTGATGTTTGCCTCAATCATTGGAGTGAAAAGTAATTGTTCGTCTGCGCCGTCGCAATTCCATTTGTTGTAACGCGCGTCGGCAGTCACGTTCAACCATCCGCTGTAATCATAGCTTACCTTTCCGCCTGCATAATATTTACGAGTGTCGTCCTGTGCAAAATCTGTATATACAAGTCCTGTGGGGTCGGCAAATGTTGCGGTGGGCAACAGGTTGTATTTGCTGTAATCGTATCCGACGAACAGATGTATTGCGAGTGGCTCGAATCCCATGCGCAGGCCTGTCTCTACGTCGAACACTTTGTATGTGGGTGTCAGTTGTTCGCATCCTTCGCGGTAGCCCCAATATGGCGACAATTCATTGAACGATGCAAAGGTGTTCAGTTGGTTGCCACCGGTAGCATTTGCATAGAATATCATATTGTCGGACAATGGTCCCTCGAATTTTACGTCGGGAGCAAAAACTATCTTTTTGCCGTTGGCTGTCAGAATGTCTGCATGTATACCCAGACGCAGTTTCCATGTATCGAATCGAAAGTTCATGAAGGGGTTTGTACGTATCGAAATATAGTCGTCAAACTCGTTATACTGTGGCTTTATGGCGTCGTTGTATGTAAATGCGTCAAATGTAGCGGCAATACCTATGTTGTGCAACTGCTCATTGTTCGGGTCGAACATAAACTCGCCGCCGGCGGTAAATTGATTTTCGCTTATGCGCTCCTCAATGCCCGATGAATATTTGCGTGTGTGCAGTTGGTAACCGATGTTCGCATTGTACGAAATGGGGCCGGCAAGGTGCGATTTTACGCGAGCCATCAAACGATAGTCGTTGTTGTTCTGTTTATCGGTGTCTGCGCCGGCAAACATTCCCGAAGGTTGATAATTGAATACATTGTTGTTTACTCCTCCCAACAGTGTAAGTGACAACCCCTTGAAACGGTGGGTATAATCGGCGGTCAGCCATGTGTTGTAAAAACGCGACTTCCAATCGCCGGCTGTAACTCCGTCGATGGTGCTGTTGAACCCTGTCAGCGATGCGAAAAGGTTTATAACATCGTTGGTTCCAACATCTAACCGATAGCCCAATTTTGCATCGACATTATTGCAATTTCCGTACCCGAAACGTGCATAGCCGTTGTATGCCGACTCTTGCTTGGGCAACAGGTTGGTAAGGTCACGGTTGCTGATGAACCGTTCAAATGGCGTTGCCGAGCGCGAAAATACAAGGTCCAACGGAGTGTTGTCGGTGGGTAGCTCTATCTGTGGAGTGAAACTTTGTTTGACTGCTTTTACAATTATGGGATTGTAGTCGTTCTCTACTTTCACTACTGCGTTCAATGAGTCTGTTTGTGCAAATGAGATTGCAGCGAACAGTGTCGCAAGGGTCGATATTATTGTTCTTTTCATCCTTGTTGGTGTTATTGTTGTGTGACTGTATTATTCTCTTCTGTTGCAAGTTTGTCGAGACGTTCTTTTATTCGTCCGGCAATGTCGTCGTCTCCCTTATAATTATTTTGCAATGACAGCAGATATTGTTTGGCCTCCATCTTGCGGTCGAGTGTAATATAAAGGTCGGCGAGCAGCACGAAACTACGTGCAAGCCAATATGCGTGCGGGGTGCTGACCTCAATGTAGTTGAGTACCTCTTTCTCGCAATCTTCGTATTTCTTGTTGTCGAAATATATCTGTGCCAGCAGGTATTTTGCTTCGGCACCTTGCTGGGTGCGAGTGTCTGTCGAGAGTTTTTTCAGGTCGGCAACAGCGTCGTTGGCTCTGTTGGTGCGTATAAGTGTTTTTGCACGGTCGTAATATACCTCTCTTGTCCATTCGGGTGACAGGTTACCTGTGGCAAGTAATTCATCCGATACGGCCATCACTTCGTTGCCTTCGTTGAGAATGTATGCACATCTGAGCAGGTTCATGCGGCACGCTTGACGACGTTCGTTGTTGCTGGTCTTTGCAATAAGCTGCTTGTACAGGTTCATTGCTTCGCGGTAGTTGCCTGCCTTGTAGTACATTTCAGACGACAGTGCCATTGCATCTTCGCTGTATTTGTTGTCGGGGAAGGCAATCACCTTGCCAAAATGCAGTTGCGCATCGGCGGGCGCCTGTTGATTGTAGAAAATTATTCCCAAATAGTAATGTGCATCGAGTGTGAACGAACCTTGCGGGTAGCTTTGCAGATACTTCTGGAAAGCATTTTTTGCCTGTGCAATATCTCCGCGACTATATACCTTTTCGGCTGCAACATACGTGAGCGTGTCACGTTCGCTGCTCTCTACTGCGCGCATTCCGGGAGTGTTTGCTGCAAATTCGGCAAATTCATCCACTTTGCCCATTTCTACATAAATGTTTTTAAGGTCTTGTGCAGCTATCTGAGCCTCTTCGCTTTGCGGGTATGTGGTGATTATCTTTTTGTATGCGGCAATGGCTTTTTCGTTATTGCCTGTCTGGTTATATATCATCGCAGTCTCAGTTGCGGCTTTACGGGCAAGCGAACTGTTGGGGTAGCGTTTCACAAGTTCGTCGAATGTGGCAATCGCTTGTTCGTATTTTTCCTGCTCAACATAGGCGCGTCCCATTTCGTAGTAGGCTTGTTCGGCGTATGTGCTTTGCGGGAAGTTGTTTATGAGGCGTTTGAGTGTCTCGACTTTTCCTGCATAGTCCTTGCCGAGCCCCTGTGTTATTGCGCTGCGATAAAGAGCGTAGTCGCCATGAGAATTATCTGTCTCGGCGGCTTTGCGGTAGTACTGTTCGGCTGTGGCATACGACCTGTTGTAGAAGTGGCAGTCACCTATGCGGTTATATGCGTCCGAGCGTAACAGTTTTTCACTTGCAGGGGCTTGTTGCAGATAGCGGTTGAAATGTGTCATCGCCTCGTTGTATTTCTCTGTCTGGAAATATGTGTAGCCCAGTCCGTAAAGTGCGTTTGTGCTGTTGTTTCCTCTGTTTGCCACGGCTGCCTTGTAGCTGTCGGCTGCCGCTGCGTAATCGTTGAGTGCGTAATAGGCCTCGCCGCGCCAATAGAGTGCGTCGTTGTAGGTCTGTTTGTTGTATGACGAAAGTTCTATTGAGCGGTTCATGTAATTTATTGAGCCTTTAAGGTCTTTGTCGATGAAGGCTTGTACGCCCAAGCGATAAAGAACTTTTTGTTTCGCCTCGAGTATTGCTCGCGAGGGCTTGCGTATCTTTTCAATGGAACGCAAGGCTACGTCGTAGTTGCGTGTGTTCATATATACCTCGACAAGGTATTTGCTCACTTGTGTCGCATGGGGCGAATTGGGATATTCGTTAAGGAAACGTTCGAACACTGTTACACTTTCGGCAAATGGTGAGTAACGTGTCTGGTGTATGCACAGTGCGTAGTTGTAGAGTGCCTCTTCGCGTATGCGGCTGTCATAATTCATGTTTGCAGCCTGCTCAAATGCGAGACGCGCCTTTGTTATATCGTTGAAATTCAGTTGTATTATACCCAAATGCAGGTAGGCATTCTGGGTTATTGCATCGGCTGCTCCTGTGGACTTGTCGAGTGGGGCAATAGCATCTTGGTAACGTCCTGTCTGAAAATAACTCATACCTAATTGGTAGTATGCTATACGTTGCGGCTTTTCATACTCTTCGGTGTACTTTTTAAGTGGAGCAATGGCCTCGCTGTATTTTTTCTGTCCGAAAAGGGCTGCACCCAATGCTTGTCTCATAGGCTGTGCTTGTGGCAGGTTGCTGTTGTGTTCAAGATAAAGGTTTGCGAGTTTCTCGGCACGCACATACTCTCCTTTTTTAATATATATTGAGGCAAGATAGTAGGGAATGTCAAGATAGTATTTGTCGTCCATTTCTATCGACTTGAACCCTTCGTACGCACTGTCGAGGCGGTCGGCGTAGTAATCTATTGCCGCCAAATGAAAAATTGCGTCGCTCTTGTATTGCTTGCTTGTCTGGCGCAGACGGCTCAGAATGTTGATGGCTTGTTGTGTTTGTCCGCACTCTTGCAGAGCAAGGGCTTTATAAAGGTCGGCTCTGTCGCGCTCGTCTGCTTCGAGGCGTTGAAGGTCGGCTTTTCCGAACCATTCTATTGCCTTTTCAAAGTCGTGCGAGAAGTAGTACGACTCGGCTACAAGTGCCGATAATATTTCGCGTTTTGCACATTCGGGGTATGTGTCAAGATGTTGCAGTATAAGCCCGCGTCCCTCCTTGTGGTCAATGGCAAACGTTGTTGTGGCTTTTAAATAAGATACCTCTTGTAATTGTGTACTGTTCAGTTCTTTTACATCTATTTTGTCGAGCAGCGTAAGTGCTGTCTTGTAATTCTTTCCATCGTGAAGTCGAG
>CAZXIQ010000058.1:7754-9323 GCA_964640785.1 uncultured Bacteroidaceae bacterium
GTCGAGTACACTCTTTTATCAGCGCCGACTGTTTCTCAGTGGTAAGGCCATCGGCTCCTTGTGCCGTAAAACCCAATCCCGAGAGCAGTAGCAGAATAAATGTTTTTTTCATAATTATATAGTGTTTCTTATTATTTCGTTTTTCATTTCTTTTAATAGCTTTATTCCTTGACGTATGGATTGCAACCCGAAAAGTTCCGGCTCAATTTCGTCAAAAGCCATCCATTTGAGTTCTTCAACATCGTCGTTGGCGATGGGGTGGTCGTTCGGTTCGGTCCTGCACAGAAAAAACATATCCAACGTATGCTCTTCGAACCCCGAATAGATATATTTGTTAGGCAACGAAAATAGATACTTTGTCTCGGTTACGTGCATTCCGCTCTCTTCGAGTACTTCTCGTGCAACAGCCTCTTCGGCCGTCTCCATGCTGTCGGCAAAGCCGCCCGGCAAGTCCAAGGTACCTTTTGCCGGTTCTTTTGCCCGTCGTGCAACCAAAATTTCCTCTTTGTCATTAATTATCACAGCAACCGTTGCCGAAATTGCGTTGAAATACAGCACAAATCCGCAACCGTTACATCTTTTCGACTTTACATTGTTGATGGCAAAGCCCTCTTTTCCACAAACGGGACAGTGGTGAAATATATCCAATGGATGACTCATAATGTGCAAAGATAGCCTTTTTTTAACCGCTTTACTCTCTTTTTTGCGAATTTATGCACCGCGTTTACAATATTTAATTATTGTTTGCATGTTTATGTTTGAATCTGCTGAAAAAATGATACTTTTTTTGTATCTTCGCACTGAATTATGCAAAAAACAGAAACTACCTAAAAATAATAAATTAATATGACAAAGAAAGCTCTTTTGGTTATTTTGGATGGCTGGGGCCTCGGTAACAACGGTAAAGGTGATGTTATTTTCAATACTCCCACACCTTATTGGGATTATCTTATGCAGACATACCCTCACTCGCAATTACAGGCGAGCGGCGAGAATGTAGGTCTTCCCGCAGGACAGATGGGTAACAGCGAGGTTGGTCACCTTAACATCGGTGGCGGTCGCGTAGTATATCAGGACCTCTTGAAAATCAACCGTGCTATTGCCGATGGCACTATTCGCCAGAATCCCGAACTTGTTTCGGCTGTGCGCTACGCAAAAGAAAATGGCAAGAAACTCCACTTTATGGGTCTTGCATCGGACGGTGGTGTACACAGTTCTCTCGAACACCTTAATGCAATGTATAAGATGGCGGTAGACGAGGGTGTTGCCGAGACATACGTTCACTGTTTCATGGATGGTCGTGACACCGACCCCAAGAGTGGTGCAGGCTTTATCGCAGACATGGTAAAAAGCGACATGAAGGTTGCAACCATCATCGGCCGTTACTATGCAATGGACCGCGACAAACGTTGGGAACGTGTTAAGATTGCTTACGACCTTCTTGTCGAGGGCGAGGGCAAGAAAGCCGACAATATGGTTGCCGCTGTCGAGGAGTCATACGCCGAGGGTGTTACCGACGAGTTTATCAAGCCTATTGTAAACACCGCTTACGATGCTCGCATCGGCGAG
>CAZXIQ010000059.1:0-9266 GCA_964640785.1 uncultured Bacteroidaceae bacterium
CTTTCTCAGTTCAAATTCAGACTTCCCGTCGATCGCATAGCGTTGCATCCATTGCCCTGTCGCGACGAGTCACGTCTGATGGTGGTGCATCGTAAAAGTGGTGAAATTGAGCACCGGGCTTTCAAAGAAGTAATTAACTATTTCGACGAGAAAGACCTCTTTGTGCTTAACGACAGCAAGGTGTTCCCGGCGCGTCTTTATGGTAACAAAGAGAAAACAAACGCAAAAATAGAGGTGTTTCTTTTGCGTGAGCTTAACGAAGAATTTCGTTTGTGGGATGTGCTCGTAGACCCTGCACGTAAAATTCGTATAGGAAACAAACTCTATTTTGGCGAGGATAACTCTATGGTTGCCGAGGTTATCGACAATACAACATCGCGCGGACGAACATTGCGTTTCCTTTATGACGGCCCTCACGATGAGTTTAAAAAGGCACTCTTCTCGTTGGGAGTGGCGCCTCTGCCCGACGACTTTAAGGCTCTGCGCAAAGAAGAGCCCGAGGACTTGCAGAATTTCCAGACCTATTTTGCAAAGAAAGAGGGTTCGGTAACAGCGCCTGTGTCGGGTCTGCATTTTACTCGCGAACTGATGAAACGTATGGAAATTAAGGGCATAGACACAGCTTATGTGACAATGCATATTGGCCTTGGATGTTTCCGCGAAATTGATGTAGAGGACCTTACAAAGCACAAAATGGACAGCGACCTTATAAGCGTAGACAGCGAGGCTGTTGCTCTTGTGAACAAGGCCAAGGCCGAGGGACGCAGAATTTGTGCGGTGGGAACATCTGTGCAGCGTGTGCTTGAAACGGCTACTCTCACCGGTGGCATGTTAAAGGAGTATGATGGTTGGACAAGTAAATTTATCTTCCCCGAATATAAATTCCAAGTGGCCAACTGTATGATTGCCAATCTTTATAATCCTTACTCGACGATGCTTATGCTGACTACCGCTTTTGGTGGTTACGAACTTATTATGCATGCATACGAACTTGCACTGAAAGAGGATTACCGTTTCGGTATTTATGGCGATGCAATGCTTATAATAGATTAATAAATGCACAGAATCCCTTTGTTGGCCGACAAAGGGATTCTGTGTTTGTAATAATTGTATTAAAATATCTCTGTCGTGTCGAAAAAAGATGTCTATTTGGGCTTAGGTAGTAATTTGGGCAACAGGAAACAGAATATAAAGGAGGCTGTGGATATGCTGGCGCATGAGCTTGGCGCCCCGGTGTGTGTGTCTACTATTATAAAGACACCTGCGTGGGGCTTTACTTCGCCGAATCCTTTTCTTAATATGGTTGCTGTGTTCTCGACAGATGTTTCTCCGTTGGAACTGCTTGACATAACTGAAGGAATCGAATATCGCTTAGGCCGAAAGGTGAAGACCGGGCATGATGGTGTGTACTCCGACCGACCGATAGACATAGACATTCTTTTATATGGCGACGAGGTAATATCTACGGAGCGTTTGAAAATTCCTCATCCGCGTATGCACGAACGTTCTTTTGTGCTTATTCCTCTGTCGGAAATTTCTCCCAACCTTATACACCCGACCTTAGGTAAAAGTATTCACGAATTAATGAGCCGTTTAATGAGCTGAGAGCCTAACTTCCTTATGGCCAAATGATGCCCCTCGCTTGCTGCTTGCTTGTACCATTTTATCGCTTTTTCCATGTTCGGCGGTGCTATCCACCCCTCTTCATGGGCTTGTCCTATTCGATAGTGTGCATAGGGGTCGGTTGATTTTTCGTATGCCTTATAAGCCTCTTGTAACGAAGGCTTTATTGTTCCGCAGCCTTTTCGGTACAGGTCACCCAAGTTTGTGGGTGCATATAGGTCGTCGCCTGCTTTTAATGCCTCCTTGAACCAATAAACAGCTTTGTCCCCATCAATGGGCACTCCCACTCCTTCGTGAAAAAGCGTGCCAATGTCGTTTAGCACAACTCCATGCAGCATTTTTCCTTTGCTATATTCGTCGGCTAAGGTAAGCAGTAAATTTACATCTTCACGAGAATATGTCTCGTATGTTTCGCTGCCGTCAAGCTGCCACGATTTTACACGTCCCACAGGTGTATGTTGCGGAATATCCACCTCTATCGTCTCGTCGGTGTCGGGTAAGACAGGGCATCGGTCACGGGGTTGCAGATTGTTACGTAACATGTACTGTATGTAGCCGTATATGCGTGGGGTAGAGGAGTGTAGGTTCACTCCGAAATTGCGCAACGCATCCAAAGAGATGTAGCTTTGTTCCACTGTCGGCAATGTCAGAAAATATTGTGGGACTATTGACAGGGTACCTTTCAACAGTGCAACCTCCTCGGAAATAGTGTCGGCTACCCACTCTTCGTCAAATAGTTTATATATCGACTCTTCTGTCGTGCCGTCGATAGTGCCATCGAGGAATTTTGTCAATGTGTCGGCAAGATAAGGAAAAAACCTTAGGTCGTCATATGCTGCAAGGTTGTCTATGTGAAGTTCATAGCCCTCTTTGTCCTTCTGCAACAAAAAGAGGGTCACGGATATATCTTTGCGCGCAAAAAACCAATAGTGAACATCTTCTTTTTCGACTATTGTGCAGTAGCAAAGTTCAAGCCCGGGAATATCTGCGTAGTTGAGAAATTCCTTGTGGCAAAATTCCTTTTTCGATTTTATGGTTACCGAGGTTGTCAATTTTCTCTGTTTTTTGTGTTTATGTTATAATTCTCCGGCAAGAACCTGTATTACCACCCTTTCGGTGAGACTGTCCTCGCCCAGTGGGTCGTAACTTTTTTTGAGACTTGCACCAAACAACGAGGCAAACGATTGATAAAAAGCTGCTTTAAAAGAGCCCATGAATAATTTTATAAGCTGATAGGCATTTTGGTCGCATTGACGGTCTACGAGTTTTATCAACAGTCTGCCTTGTCGCAAAGAGAGCTTTTTCATTTTGGGGGTGTACGTCTCTTTAAGTTCCTTTTCCAACTTTCCCAAATGTTTTTTTTGTGCCTTTTCATCGGGTAAAAGTTGTAGAGTTTCGTATGTCTCGATGATTATTTTCCGTATTTCAGTAGCCAACGGCAGGGTCTTCTTAACGTCGTAAACCAATCGGTCGTACCTCTTCCTCTCGCGTTTGTTCTTGAATACAAGCGGAGTGAAAATATATACCGTAGGTAGTTTGATGTATGGAATAGTTTCGCCCTTGTGCGTGGCTGCCCCCACAATATAAGCCCTTCTTTTATCATCCTGCGCCATTGCGGGCAGTGATAACAAAAGAGCAAGTAGCAGTATTGTGGTATTTGCAATAATGTTTTTCATTATCGCAAAAATAAGCTATTTGTGGCAATTCATAGCACGTATTGTTGTTACTTTGTATTAAAAAACAATAAGAATAATCATCAAACGAATAAAAATCACTATATTCGCAGAATAATTAACAATAAATATGTAACGGTTGCTATGAAAGAGTTTTTCAAGGTTCTGAAAAGATATATTCCCCCATATAAAAAATCGCTTATCCTTTCGTTGATATTTACGCTGACGTCGGCTGTCCTCAACGTATTTTCTTTTATGATAATAATTCCCATCCTGCAAATTCTGTTTAAAATTACGGATGCAAAAGATGTGCAATTTATTCCTTGGAGCGAGGTTAATGCCGATAATTTCAGTGAAATTGCATTGAATAATGGAAATTATTACCTTAACAGTTTTATAGAAACTGTTGGTCCATCGACCACATTGCTACTCTTGGGAGTTTTCCTTGTGGTAATGACAATGTTAAAGACTGCAAGCTATTTTGGCTCTTCGGCCGCGATAATACCTTTGCGCACGGGCGTTGTGCGCGACATACGTACGCAACTTTACGACAAAGTGCTAAGCTTGCCTTTGGGCTTTTTTTCAAAAGAGAGAAAGGGTGACATTATTGCCCGCATGAGTGGCGACGTTGTTGAGGTTGAAAATTCAATTGCCGGCTCCATAGATATGCTGATAAAGAACCCTATTTATATTGTAATATATTTTGCCACACTTATTTATGTGAGTTGGGAACTTACGCTTTTTACAATACTTGTAATTCCAGTGATGGGTTGGGTAATGGGACTTGTGGGTCGTAAACTTAAGCAAAAATCACTCCTTGCTCAAGCAAAATTGGGCGAGACAATGTCTCAGATGGAAGAGACACTTGGGGGGCTGCGCATTGTAAAGGCGTTTCTTGCCGAAAAAAAAATGTCCAAACGATTCCTTAAGGTTAGCAACGAGCTACGCGATGCTACAATGCGTGTAACATTGCGTCAGGCAATGGCGCATCCTGTCAGCGAATTTTTGGGTACCTGTGTCATAGTGATAGTTCTATGGTTCGGTGGCACACTTATCCTTAGCGACAATTCTCTAATTTCGGCACCGGCCTTTATCTATTATCTTACAATACTTTACAGTATAATAAACCCTTTGAAGGATTTTTCCAAGGCATCATATAATATTCCGCGAGGACTGGCCTCTATGGAGCGTATAGATAAAATTCTCGACAGCGAGAATCCTATTGTGGAAAAGAGCGATGCAGTCTCTATTGCAGGAATGAACGAGGGAATAGAGATACGCAATCTTAATTTTTCTTATGATGGCGAAAAAAATGTGCTTAACAATGTAAACATTTCCATAGAAAAGGGCAAGACTATTGCGCTTGTGGGACAGTCGGGCTCGGGAAAATCCACCCTTGTGGACTTAATCCCAAGATATTATGATGTTACATCGGGCGAGGTGCTTATCGACGGGGTAAATGTAAAAGACATGACCGTAAAATCGTTGCGCTCGCTCATTGGCAATGTCAATCAAGAGGCGATACTTTTCAATGACTCTTTCTACAACAATATAACTTTCGGCGTTGAAAATGCAACGATGGAACAGGTAATCGAGGCTGCCAAGATTGCCAATGCTCACGACTTTATAATGGCTACGGAGCATGGTTACGACACAAATGTCGGCGACCGAGGCTGTCTGCTTTCGGGTGGTCAGCGCCAGCGTATAAGCATCGCTCGTGCAATACTTAAGAATCCTCCGATACTCATTTTGGACGAGGCAACATCGGCTCTCGATACAGAGGCCGAACGATTGGTGCAAGAGGCTCTTGAAAGACTGATGAAGACAAGAACCACCATTGCTATTGCCCATCGTCTCTCCACCATCAAGAATGCCGATGAAATTTGTGTGCTTATGGAGGGCCGCATAGTCGAGCGTGGCAAGCACGATGAATTGTTGCAGCTCAACGGAGTGTATAAACGTCTGAACGACATGCAGAGCCTTTCGTAGATGATGAAAGTGAAGAATATAGGTCTTTTCTGCGCTGCCTCTGAGACAATAGACCCGCTCTACGGCGCTGCGGCTCGTGAGTTTGGTCTGTGGTTGGGCAGCAAAGGCATGACACTTGTGTACGGGGGCGCTTCGAAAGGGCTTATGGAGGTGACGGCGTCGGCGGCAAAGAGTGCCGGGGCACATATTGTGGGCGTCGTACCCGAAATACTTGTCAGTCGCGGGGGTGTCAGCAGTTTGCTCGATGAGTGTGTGCAGGTTGCCGACCTTAGTGCGAGAAAAGATAACATACTCGGCCGCAGTGATATTTTGGTAGCTCTGCCCGGAGGCTTGGGAACACTCGACGAGATTTTTCATGTGGCAGCCGCCGCTACAATCGGTTACCACAATAAAAAGGTGATATTCTACAATGTGGGTAATTTCTGGAGCAGCCTGCTGGCGACGCTTGCCGAGTTTCGCGAGAAAGGTTTTTTACGCGGTGAGCCGGATAGGTTCTTTGCCGTAGCCGACACTTTGGAAGAATTGAAAAACATAATAGCCGACGAAATATGAAAAAAGTTATAGGTATAGGCGAGACAATTCTCGACATTTTGTTCAAAGACAATCAGCCGATGAAAGCTGTGCCGGGCGGTTCCGTTTTTAACAGCATCATTTCGTTGGGGCGCATAGGTGCCAATGCTATTCTCGTAAGCGAGGTTGGTGGCGACCGTGTGGGTGACATAGTTGTCGATAGTCTTTCGGCAAGCGGTGTAAACGCGTCGTATGTTTATCGTTACCACGATGCAAAGTCGCCTGTCTCTCTTGCTTTTCTCGACAAGAACAACGACGCGGAATATATCTTCCACAAAGAGAATCCTACAACACATCTTGATATTGAATTTCCCTGCATCGAGGCTGACGACATTGTCGTTTATGGCTCCTATTTTGTTCTTAATCCATTGTTGCGCAGCAAAGTAAAAAGTTTTTTGGAATATGCACGCAGTAAAGGTGCAATACTCTATTACGATGTGAATTTCCGTAAGAATCACGAGGCCGAGAAACTTAAATTGAGCGAGGCCCTGATTGAAAATCTTGAATTTGCCGATGTTGTACGCGGCTCGATAGACGACTTTAAAGTTCTTTATGGCGTGGACGAGGCCGATAAAGTGTACAAGGAGAAGATAAAATTTTATTCATCGAATTTTATCTGCACGCATGGTGGCGATGGAGTGAAACTTTTTACGCGCGACTTTACTGCCGACTATGCTGTTCCTGCGGTAGAGGTGCTCAGCAGTGTAGGGGCAGGTGACAATTTCAATGCAGGCGTAGTTTATGGCCTGCTCGTTTCGGGGGTGTCCCGCGAAGAACTTTCCACATTATCGCGCGACGGTTGGGACGCGGTAATAAAGTGTGGCATAGATTTTAGTGCTCACGCCTGCACGCTCATGGATAATTATATTGAAAAATCGTGGGCCGAGGCTTATAAAAACAGAAAGTAATATGCTTGGAAAGATGCGTGTAATATCCAATCTGTTATTGTCGGCGGTGATGTTGTTGCTGCTGACATTAAAGGTGTTGCCCCATCATCATCATGTATTGCATCTTTCCGAGTCGGACGTTGTTGTAGAAACATTGCATTTTGGCGTCGAAGGGTGTGACGAGGGTGGCGACTCTTCCCACAGCAGTCGCGAAGAGTGTCCTTCGGAGCATATATATTATATTGCGAGCGCATGTGAAGAGCTTGATTATTATAAATATACGCAATATTACAGTTACTCTCTTGCTATACTTGCGGCAGGTGTTGAATTGTTGCCGCCATCCGACGTTGCCACGCATGCTCCGCCATATATTAATCTTAAAATACCTGACGGCAGGGCAATAGTATTGTCTCTGCGTGCCCCGCCATATACTGTTTCTTAGCTCCGATTGTTTCCGTCGGGGCGTGTGTCGTGCATCCCGCTACGGCACTAACGTAATAATCGCAATGCAATTATTAAATAATTGAAAAACAGTATATAACTATGAAAAAAATATTATTGTCAATGTTTGCATTGACATTGTCGATGTCATTTGTAAATTGCGGTGGACATTCGCACGAACATGTACACGGTCATTCACACGAAGAACATGAACATTCACACGAACCGCTTAATATCACTGCTTATGGCGACTCTGTCGAAGTTTTTGCCGAAGTTGGGAAATTACATGCCGGCGAAGAGACGTTCATACTTGCACATATAACCCATTTGGGTAATTTCAAACCTGTCGAAGCAGACGAGGTTACATTTGTTCTGACTGTTGGCGGAAGTTCGGTGAAAAGTGTGGCAAAAAAACTTTCTCCCGGAATTTTCCGTTGCAATATAACTCCCGAAAAGGCCGGCGAGGGTTATATTATCTGTAAAGCACCGCTGCCGGGAGGGTTGTCCGAGGCAGTGACAACTGTTACTGTGTTCGACGCAGAGCATCACCACCATAATGGTGACGAGGCCCACGAGCATGGCAGCAATATGGTTACTTTTACCAAAGAGCAGAGTTGGAAAATAGATTTTTCCATTGAAAAAGTTGCTGTCCGTCCGGTAGATAAAGTAGTCAAGGGTGCGGCACGCGTCTCAAATGCTCCCGAAAATATAACAACCATTGTGGCGGCTACAAGCGGTAAAGTGCATTATAACAATGCAGTAGCCGTGGGACGCGCCGTTAAGGCCGGCGAGTCGCTTTTTATAATGGAAACAGGTGACGTTGCCGACGATAATGCCGCCATAAAATTTGCCGAGGCCGAAAGCCGCTACAATTATGCCAAGGCCGAGTATCAACGTAAGTCCGAACTTGTAAAGACAAAAATCGTCTCACTAAGCGAATTTCAGGCTGTTGAGGCCTCTTATCTGCAAGCAAAAGCAGTGTACGAGAATCTGAATAAAAATTTCAAAGGCGGCAAGATGCTCCTTAAGTCACCTGTCACAGGGTATATTTCCGATATTTCCGTTGCAAGTGGCGATTATGTAGCCGAGGGTATACCGCTTGCCACCCTGCAACGCGACGGCGAACTTATGCTTTTCTGCGAGGTTTCCGTGCGACACGCCGAGGCTCTGCGCAACATCGCAGATGTGAACATTGAGCTTAACGACGGCACATGTTATTCGCTCGCTCAAGCCGGTGGACGCATAGTGGGCGTGGGACGCGGCATACAGAATGATTGTAACATGATTCCTGTTACGGTGATGGTAAAGAATCTCAAAGGCGTAGTTCCCGGTAACGTCGTTAATATGTACCTTGTTGCTCCGTCGTCCGAGAGTGCCATAGTGGTGCCCCGTAGTGCGCTTGTCGAGGAAATGGGACACTTCTTTGTGTTTGTGCAACACACGCCTATAATGTTCGAGAAACGCCTTGTCACCATAGGGGTGAGCGATGGTAAGAATGTTCGCATTCTCAGCGGCCTTTCCGAGGGCGAACGTGTGGTGACCAATGGTGCCGTTTCTCTTAAATTGTCGCAAAGCGCAGGCGCGCTCGACCCACATGCAGGACACGTACATTAATACAGGGAGGAACAGTTATGTTAAACGCAATAATAAAATTTTCGCTTAACAATAAGTTGGCGATAATACTCATGGTGTTGCTTGTGACGATTGGCGGCATCTATTCGACCCGTAACATAGAGGTTGATGTTTTTCCCGACCTTACTTCGCCCACAGTGGTAGTTCTTACCGATGCCACGGGAATGGCTCCCGAAGAGGTTGAGCGTCTTGTGACTTTCCCGATAGAGACGGCCGTGAACGGTGCAACAAATGTGCGTCGTGTGCGTTCAACCTCCTCGCAAGGTTTTTCGTTTGTGTGGGTCGAGTTTGATTGGGGTGTGGATATTTACAAGGCACGACAGGTTGTGAGCGAAAAACTTGTAACACTTTCAGCTCTTCCGCAAGGAGTAGTGCCTATGCTCGCTCCGCAGTCGAGTGTGATGGGCGAGATTCTTTTCGTTGGCTTGCAGTCCGACACAACCTCTCTCAT
>CAZXIQ010000060.1:0-9093 GCA_964640785.1 uncultured Bacteroidaceae bacterium
TGGTTGTAGGTGGCTGTACGCTGGTCGTAGTAGTAGCTCTCTTTTATGTAGTAGCTGAGCACTAATGCGCTGGGAATGTCACTCTGGTCTACGATTAATGTGCCCTCTTTCTCCTCGTAATAAATGCCGTAGTCGTCGAGCAGTTCTTTGGGGTTCACTTTATTCTCGGCGGTGAAAGATTCGTTGCCGTCGAGGTTGTATCTGTATGCGGGAATTTTGTTGCTTATGAGCAGCTTAAACAAATATGTGAACAGGTTCATATTCTCGCCCTGAGGCTCTACGGGGTAGTAGAGCGACGCATTTTTCTCTTTCTTAAGGTCGAGTGTGCGGTAGACGTCGCGTTTCCACACAACCTCGGTAGGGACGATGTTTGTGGGGTATTGTGCTTTTGCGCGGTCGCTCATGGGTACGTTCACCGTTGTTGCCTCTTTTGCGGCTGCCTCCTTTTTGCGTTTCGGAGGTTGTGCTGCTGCATGTTGTCCCAACAGGGAAACACATACTATTAAAAGGATTTTACTGATATATTTCATGGCATTTTTGTATTATCTTCTTTTATTTAAGAATAACTTCCATAGATGTTGGCAATATGCGTTCCACTCCGTCGGGACCTATTGCTTTTACGTGTGAAATGTAGAAGCGTTTGCCGGTGGAGAGACGGCGGAACATATCTTTTTGTCGTGTCGAGAAATTTGCTCCATCCGATATTACGGGGACTGCATTTCCCATATTGTCGTAAAAGACTGTTTCGAATGATATTACCTTGAATCCTATGTTCAAAAGTCCGTCGTCGATGGCGGCAACAATGCCGTTGGTGGACATAAGGTCGCGTTTGCTGAATGGGCTGCCGCCACGGTAGCGTTTGGGGTGTCCGTCGTTGTCCTTGTACTCTATGAAAGGTGTGGGGTCGGGCAGTTGTTTCACGCGGAAGGCGTATTTTCCCATACTTTGACGGCGACCGCCTTCGTGGTTGGCAATAACCTCAATTTCCATATTTTTGCCTATCTGTTTGGGGATGGCAATAAAGCCTCCTTTGCCATCGGCTTTAAGTGTGCCGTTGCCGCCAATCACGTTTGCTGTGATATTTTTAGCCGGTACTCCGGGTACGGATATACTTACGGGGTTCTCGAATCCTGCGTATAGCACGTTCATCAGCGATGCACTTACGGTGGCGGTAGGGTCTACCACTGTGTACTTTTGTGAAAATTCGTATCGTGACGATGTTCCTGCTCCGTCGTTCACCAGCATGTAACCGTTAAGTGTGTAGTCGCCTGTGCGGTTGCAGGTTACGGTGTATTCGCCGTTCTCTGTGTCGAACTTTTTGTCGTCGATGTATATTTCGGGACGCTGTGTGGAGTCTACCGCAGCGAGGATTATTTGTGCGCTGAAGTCGCTACCGCGTACAATGTTCTTGGAGTTTGGTATTACAAGTGCGCTTATCTTGTTTACTCTGACGTCGCCTTCGTCGATGTTTTTTGCAAGGGTGTGCAGCACCTCGCCTTCGGTGTAGCGTATGTCATTTTGCAATTTTGTAAGCAGTGTGATGGCTGCAATAGCGGGCATATTTTCAAAATTGTACTCTTGCCAGTTGCGTAGCAGCGAAATGTCTCTTTGGGGTACATCGGTGTTGAAGAGGTCTGTGATGATGCGACGTTGTATTGTGTCGCTTATCATTGTCAGAATCTCTTCGCGATAGTTGTTTATTGCATCGTACAATTTTTGTCCGTATTTTTCTCTTGTTCCCAACATTATGTATGTCGATGCTTCGAGGTCTTCGCGGTTTTTCAGTTGGTTGTAGTTGCCTTCTTTGCCGTCGGCTTTTTGGGCTATGAGTTCTTTAAGTCTGTTGGCAAAGTCGTACAGGGAGTCGGACTTTTCTTTTACCGTCTTTGCAAGGTTGAACCACTCTTGTACTTTTTCGGGGTTCTGCTCCATGAATCGGGCAAAGTCTCTGTATAGTGCAAGGTTTTGCTCGGATGAATTGGCTGTACTCTTTGTCAGGCTTTCGTCTACAAGCGTAAAGCCGTTCAGAACATCCGACGAGACATTCAGTGCCAGCATCGCCATCAGAAGTACATACATCAAGTTTATCATCTTCTGACGCGGAGAGACTTTATTTCTTTTTATTTTCATGCTCTTCGGGGGTTCTGTTGTGATTATTGGGGTTTGTTCATGTTGGCTGTCATTGCCTCGAGCATGCGGCTGTATACTTGATTAAGCTCTTCTATCTGCTCGGCCATTTTCTTTGTCTGGTCGTTTACGGTGTCGAGGTTGTTCAGCTGGTTGCTTGCGCCGCGCAGTTGTATCTCGTACATGGCGTTTACGGCGGTAAGGTTGCGCGAGAGGGTTTCCATTTCTTCCATGTTGCGTCCCAAGGCCTCTGTCTGGTCCGAAATGTGCTTTATCGTTTCGTTAAGTGCGCGCACCTTTTCTATGTACTCTTCTGTTACTTCGTCCATCTGCGGAATAAGCTCGGGGCTGTTCGACCCTGCTATTGCTCCTATGGTTACTCCCGATGTTGTGACGGGTGCTCCCTCTGTGTTACCGATGGTTACAGCAGAGCCTCCGTATGCCTCTTCGCGTTCGGCGCGTCGTTCGGCGCGTTCCTCTTTTCTGTCCTCTTCGGCCAGTTCGTAAGGACGCTCAAAGGCTGCGAAAAAGAATACTATTACCTCGGCGCCCATACCTACAAACAACATTAAGTTTGCACCGGCTATGTGTGTGAGTTTGAATAGCGTACCCAAAATAACGATTGCTGCTCCCCAGCTATATATGTAGTTTGTGAAGGTTCTTCCTTTTGGGGAGTCCATAAACGTCTGTATGCGTTTTATTATGCCTTTTGTCTTGCCCATAATATCTGTTGTATAAGGTTACTGTTCCTAATTTTTCTTGTTTCTGCTTATTCCCGTAAAACTGCGTACGCATCGGAATCCTATGTACGAGCGTGACTCATTCTGATACTCAAATGAGCGTGTCGCGCCTTGTATGAATTTCACAGGGTCTTTCCACGAACCGCCGCGCACTGTTTTTTTCTTCAGTGCGTAGGGGTCTTCTTTGGCTGCCCGATATTGCAGGTCGGGGTTAATGTCGCCCATCTGCAACACTCCTGCCTCGGTGTATACGGTTGATGTCCATTCGGCTACGTTACCTGCCATGTCATACAGGCCGTTTGTGTTTGCCGAGTATATTCCGCACTTCGAAGTTATAAGGTTGCCATCTTGTGTGTAATCGCCTTCGCCGGGCTTGTAGTTGGCATAGTAACAACCTTTGTCGCTTTTTGTGTCGCCCGACTCCCAAGGGAATTTTGTTCCTTCTTTGCCGCGTGCAGCAAATTCCCATTCGGCCTCGGAGGGCAGACGGTAGCGTTGTATGTATTTTGCTTGTCCGCCAAGGCCTTTGAGCAGGTAATCGGTGCGCCATGCGCAGAATGCGTTTGCTTGCTCCCAACTGACGCCTACGACAGGATAGTCGCTGTAATTGGGGTGGCTGAAGTAGAGATTAAGGTATACTTCGTTGTTGGAATTTGGAAAGTCGTTTACCCAGCATGTTGTGTCGGGGTAGATGTTTACTATATATGTGTTAAGAAAATCGTAGTAGCTCGACAGGGGGCGTGTAATTGTCTGGGTGATTATTCGGCCCTCGTCGTCGATGTATGCTGTGTCTTTCGAAATAATTACGGCCTCGGTGCTTACAGGAATATCGGTGTTGCGGTTGCGCTTTGCGGGGTCGAGGTTGTAGCGGCGTTGTGCAGCGAGAGTATAATCGTAAATTTCATAGCGGTAGTTCATCTGTGCTGCGTCGAGCATCTTTGCGCCGGTTACAGGGTTGGTTGTGTAGACACTTTCAATGGCACGTAGCTCATCTTCGTTGGGCTTGCGCCAAGGAATGGGCTTGTTCCAGTTGAGATGAGGCGTCACAGGCTCGCCGAATTTGTCTTCGGTTATTTTATATGTCTCGTCACCGCCGTATGCGGGGTCGGCAAGGCGTTCGCGTATGATGGAGTCGCGTACCCAAAAGACAAATTGTCTGTATTCGGCGTTTGTAACCTCTGTTTCATCCATCCAGAAGGCATCGACCGAAATATCTTTTACTGCCGAGGATGTTCCCCATAGCGAGTCTGTCTCTTCGTCGCCCAATTTTATTGAACCGCGTTCCACAAGTACCATTCCGTAGGGGGCAGGCTCGTTGATGGACGAACCGCTTATTCCGGTAAGTTCGCCGCCGATGGCATTGCTTCTTTGCGAGCCCATGCACGATGCGAACATAAGCATCGAAAGAATTGCCGATAAACAGATTGTTATTCTTTTCATTGTAATACTCTTATGCTGTTATGTTTGTTTTTACCTTTCTTAAATATATCAAAGTCAAAGTCGTAGCCTAAATATATGTCGTGATTGCCGTGTGAGGCTCCCACTCCCGATGTAAACAGTTCGTATCCATAGCTTAACGTGATATTCATCAGCTCTATTCCCAGAAACATTGCAACCGACGTCGAGGGGCTGTATGTTGCTCCACCGAAAAAGGTGCGGTTTTTATATTTGTAACTGCCTTTTGCTGTAATATCCGTACGGTAGGATACAAAGTCTGTCATTATCATCACCGAGGGCTGTATGGTTATTAACGTATTTTTTAACGGAATATTGCCTCCGGCCGTAAAATTATAAAAAGGGTCTATCTGCATTTGGTTTTTTTCACCTAAATATATAAGTGGTGCGTTTATGTGCAGGGCCGATATTCCGGAGTAAAAATATTTGTGTTGAAACAGCAGGCCTGCGCCAAAGTCTATTTTGTTGCCATTCTCTGTTTTTGTGGGAAAGGCAGGGTCGTTGCTCTCTTGTCCGAGAATTATTCCCGAGGGGTCGAACTTTTCGTTGAGCAGCCCCACTTGCACTCCTGCCGCAAGGCGTCCGCCGAACAACTGCAAGGCAAATGCGTAATTCAGGAAAAGATGTTGGTTGGTGAACATGCCGGCAACGTCGTTTAGTATGCCTACGCCCACCGAGTGGTCGCCTTTGAGCATTGTCAATGGTGCGTCCAAATTGAATAGCATGCTTTTGGGGTTATTTTCAAAGCCTGACAGCTGATTGCTGTATGCTGCGAAGATGTGCATCTTTTTTGTGGCTCCCGCACCTGCCGGATTATAAAAATTCTGCATGTTCCAATAGTGGGTATAATGTACATCGTACTGTGCGTGCAGTTCAAGAAACGCACACAGTAGCACTATTGTAATAATCAAAATCCTTTTCATCATCTTTTTTAACGCAGCATTTTTATAATTAGTATATAAACAGCTTTTTAAATTTATAAAAAAAGTTTTTCTGATTTTTTTATAAAAATGCACCAACTGTACGAAGGTCGTGATTTTTTGTGAATTTTCACGCATTTTTTGCAACAAACAGATGTTTTACGTGTAAATTTCTCTGTCGTATATGATTTTTACAAAACTTTTTTCTATCTTGCAAGCGATGTTTAATCTTAAATTATTTCAACTATGATAATAGGACTTCCTAAAGAGATAAAAAACAACGAGAATCGTGTTGCATTGACTCCTGTCGGCGTAAAAGAATTGGTCGAGCGTGGACACATTGTGTATGTTCAGTCGTCGGCCGGTGTCGGCAGCGGCTTTCCCAACGATGCTTATATTGAGGCGGGTGCGCAAATGTTGCCTTCCATTGAAGATGTTTATGCCAAGGCCGAAATGATTGTCAAGGTCAAAGAGCCTATTGCTCCCGAGTACCCTCTTGTGCGTCCCGGTCAGTTGCTTTTCACCTATTTCCATTTTGCATCCGACGAGGCTCTTACAAATGCCATGCTTGCGAGCGGCGCCGTATGCTTGGCCTACGAGACGGTGCAAATGCCTGACGGCTCTTTGCCGTTGCTTGTCCCCATGAGCGAAATTGCCGGAAAGATGGCTGCGCAGGTTGCAGCGCGTTTCCTTACGGCTCCGCAGGGTGGAAACGGTAAATTGATGGGAGGTGTCCCGGGTGTAAAACCTGCCAAGGTATTAGTGCTTGGTGCGGGTATTGTCGGAACGACTGCGGCTACTGTTGCGGCAGGCATGGGAGCCGACGTCACCATTGCCGACATTTCTCTGCCTCGTCTGCGTTATTTGGCACAAATATTGCCGGCAAACGTAAAAACATTATGTTCGAACAAAGGTGCAATTATAGAAGAACTGAAAACTGCCGACGCAGTCATTGGCTCGGTGCTTGTTCCCGGTGCGCGTTGCCCCCATCTTGTCACAAAAGACATGTTGCAGTATCTTGCGCCCGGCTCGGTGATGGTGGATGTGGCAATAGATCAAGGCGGATGTTTCGAGACCTCTCACGCCACTACTCACAGCGACCCTGTTTATAAAGTTGATGAAATACTACATTATGCCGTTGCCAACATTCCCGGTGCCGTGCCCCACACATCGACTATGGCTCTTACGAACGCCACACTCCCTTACGTTCTTCAGCTTGCCGACAAAGGGTGGCAACAGGCGTGCAAGGAGAATACGAGCCTTGCCGCCGGGTTGAATGTTGTTGCCGGAAAAGTTACCTTCAAGGCTGTTGCCGATTATTACAATCTGCCTTATCAACCGATAGAATTGTAAAGTATACATATTATGAAAAAACTGTTTATCTCAATTTTTGCCGTATGTATGGTCTTTACAGCATCGGCTAAAATTGTGTTGCCGCGAATATTAGGCAGCAATATGATTCTGCAACAGCAGAGCGAGGCCAATCTTTGGGGTAAGGCCGACCCCGATAAAAAAATAACTGTTTGTGTTTCGTGGAGCAAGGATAAGTTTCGCACCCGTAGCGACAGTGATGGAAATTGGGCAATGAAAGTTGCAACGCCATCGGCCTCCTACGACAAGCATACAATAACCATAAGTGACGGCGAAAAGCTGACACTCGAAAATATTCTCATCGGCGACGTGTGGGTGTGTGTCGGGCAGAGCAATATGGAAATGCCTGTTCAGGGCTATATGCACCAGCCTGTGGAAAATTCCATGACTTTCATCCGTCGCGGAAGTGCGATGAAAGACAAAATACGTATGTTCACCGTCAAAAAGGCGCGTTCCTACGACAAAGACCTTGACGACTGCGTGGGCGAATGGCGCGAAGCTGCGCCTCAAAGCGTGGCCGAGACTTCGGCCGTAGCATATTTTTTTGCTCATGAGCTCTCGCACGAGGTTAATTATCCTGTCGGCATTATCACTGCCGGCTGGGGCGGCTCACGTGTCGAGGCGTGGATGCCATTGTCGGCGTTGCGAGATGTTGCAACCGAGGAGCAGATAAAGCATAAACATACATTGCACCCGCTTACACCATCGGAGCTTTATTGTGGCATGATTGCACCTATTCGAAAATATAATGCAAAAGGCTTTTTGTGGTATCAGGGCGAGGCCAATCTTGGCTATCAAAGTCTTGAATATTTAGGCGATATTGACCACTATGATGTAATGCTTGCACGCATGGTGAAACAGTGGCGCGAAGATTGGGGCGACAAAGAGAATAAAATGCCATTCTACTATGTGATGATTCCATCTTATTTCTATTGTAATTCTTACACCGATACAACATTGCCGTTGTTTGTGGAGTGTCAGGAGCGGGCAATGGACATTATCCCCAACAGTGGCATGGCAAGCACCACCGACCTTGGCGACGCAACCTGTTTGCACCCGCCCAAGAAATTTGAAATAGGCGCGCGTCTGGCAGCATTGGCTATGGCACAGACCTATGGCTGCAAAGGTTTCGAGGCTAAGGCTCCGCAGTACGAGTCGCACGAAATAAAAGAGGATGGCAAGGTGAAAATAAAGATGAAGAATGCTCCGCAGGGGCTTGCACCGTGGAGCAACGTGCCTGTAAAAGGGTTTGAGCTTGCCGGTGAGGACCGCAAGTTCCACCCTGCCGAGGCTCGCGTGTGGGGCAGTGTGGTGACAGTGTGGAGCAAGGATGTGCAGAAACCTGTTGCTGTGCGCTATGCTTTTCACAATGTGTGTGGCGAGGTGAATCTTAAAAATCTTTATGGTGTTCCGGCTATTCCTTTCCGCACCGACCGTTGGAACGACGTGAAATAGTTGAATATGCAAAAATTCCCCGAGGCTTAATGCTCCGGGGAATTTTGTGATAAATTAATTATTGTATATGTGAACCCATCTGTCCTTGTCTAAAATAAAAGATTGATTGTAAGAGAATGTGTGCATGTTTTCCGGTAACTGTGGTGGTGAAAATATCGCTTTGTCGTATGTTACCTCTGAATAGGCTTCAACCACCCCATTGCTTATAAATAATATTGTCGAATATGAGTCGGACGATGTGCAAGAGCAATAGTTTCTCAATGGTTTTGACATTTTATAAGGCAGTTTTTGAATTGTATCGGGAATATCATATGGGTATATAATATATATACTGTCATAATCCCCCTCGCAATATTCGGCAAGGGTAAAAGCCTCTCCAATTTTCTGTTTCTCCAGCGATAGTTCCAAAGCTTGTTCAAATTCTTTACAACTAATAAACGCAAATGGCAAAATAAATGTGAGTGTGAAAATCTTAATAACCAATTTGTAAAATTCCATCGTCTGCTGCTTTTATCACGTTTTTTAATAATTCTTCGTCGCTCCATTCGTTCTCTATAGCCTTTATACCCAACGAATATCCTACGGAATTATTGTGCAAATCCATTTCTTTTGCAAAATTATTAGGCTTGTTTTCATGGGCATCGCCATATCCGTCGGTTATACCTCCAAATTTACTTGCGGCATTTTCTGCTTTTACAGAATTGTTGTAAAATTGATAAGATGTCATAGGATGTTTAATTATGAAATCTTTTTCATCGTTAGAAAGACTTTTGTATTTTCTAAGGATGTCTTTTGTATGTACATTGTACATCATTGCTCTCTCAAAAATGTTGGGCATTCTTCGCCCATTGATAAAATAGTTTCTCATGATTATTATTGTTTTTTGGGGAGCAAAATTACTTAACAAATGTAGTGAATAGGTTGTAGATATATCATTTTAAGTTGAAAATATAAAATATTATTTCAAGTGTGGAGCAATCGTGTTGGAACGACGTGAAATAAAATTACTTGAATGTATAAATCCC
>CAZXIQ010000061.1:0-8973 GCA_964640785.1 uncultured Bacteroidaceae bacterium
CCTAATGCCATATTGTCGGAAGGATTGACATATTGATTTATAGAGGAAAGGTAATGGTTTTTGACGAAAATGTCGAATAAAAGGCTATTGGCTTGAACTGTACTTTGAATGCCCGCCTCTGTTTATCTTTCCTTTTATTGTCCATAGGCCGTTATGATGTTTTTTGAACCGCTCCGCATCAAAAAACTTGCAGAAATCATCTGCCAAATAGAAAATTTACGTAACTTTACCCTCGGTGAACATGGCGATAGTTGTTTGTAAATGTTTTGATACATTAAATTTATAATAATATCGCTAACTGTCAAATATTAAATAAATTATATTTAAGAAAGTGTCCGGCGTAATGTCGATTCTTATATTGGACCCACATTAAATATAATTTGTAATACGCTGAGGCTATATGAAAAACATAACGGCAAAAATGCGGGAGCACTACCCTGTGAGCGATGAGGCATTACAGACGATGCTCTCTTGTATGTCGCCTATGCAATGTCCTAAGGGAACCATTTTGGTGCGTTCGGGAGTGACCGACAAGAAGGTTTATTTCATTGAAGAGGGTGTGACGCGCTCAATATTTCACAAGGACGGAACAGACACCACGACATGGTTCAGCCGCGAGGGAGATATAACATTTGGCATGTACTCACTGTATCATGGGAGCCCCTCCATCGAGAGTGTGGAGACACTTACCGACTGCCTCATCTACTCTATGTCAATTGACAGTCTCAATGCCCTGTATGAGCAATATGCCGACATTGCCAACTGGGGGCGTGTGGTACATCAGGAGTGCAATATTCTGCTGAGCCTCTTCTTTGTAGAACGTATACAACTGACACCCAAGGAGCGCTACAAGATGTTCTTGCAGCACTATCCGGGGCTGCTCAATAGGATAAAACTCAAATATGTGGCCGAGTTTTTGGGTATCAGCATTTACACACTTAGTAGGATAAGAAGCGGAATGTAGACGTTTTTTTTGCTTTTGGGCAAAAAGACAGCAGAATAAATGCCGTATCTTTGCATTTGATTTTATGTAACCGCGATTATTAACCTAATAAACCTAAGAATATTACATGCAAAACAACAGCACCTCGACAACCTTCTTTGCCAACACTAAGCCGCACTACGAACTCCTTGACGGATTGCGCGGCATGGCTGCTATCCTCGTACTCTTTTATCATATCTTTGAAGGCTTTGCCTTTGCCGAGGCTACCAATGGCGCGGGTAGCGGACTCATCACCACGCTCAATCATGGACATATCGCGGTAGACTTCTTCTTCATCCTTTCGGGCTTTGTCATCAGCTATGCCTACGACAATCGTTGGCGGGAAATGAATACGTGGCAGTTCTTCCGCCGCCGCCTCATTCGTCTGCACCCCATGCTTATCATGGGTGCCGTGATAGGCTTTATCGCATTTGCCTTTGTTGGTTTCGAGCGTTGGGATGGTACCGCCACGCCCTATGGATGGGTAATGATTGCCATGCTACTCACCATGCTGATGATACCTGCCGTGCCCGGTGTGCCCTACGAGGTGCGCGGCAATGGTGAGATGTTCCCACTCAACGGCCCCGGCTGGTCGCTCTTCTTTGAGTACATTGGCAACATATTGTATGCTCTCTTCATACGCCGCCTCTCCACTAAGATGTTGGCCGCTCTCACCGTTGTGCTTGGCATCGTGCATGGATGGTTCTTCCTTACCGATGTGTCGGGCTACGGCATGATAGGTATCGGGTGGACTATCGACGAAGTGAACTTTTGGGGTGGATTGGTGCGTATGCTATTCCCCTTCACCCTCGGTATGTGGCTTTCGCGTACTTTCAGGCCCCGCAAGGTAAAGGGCGCATTTTGGATATGCAGCCTGACACTCATAACTCTATTTGTAGTACCCTACATCGCTTCAGAGGGCCCCATCAACCTCAACTGCCTGTATGAGTACGTGTGCATCGCTTTCATCTTCCCACTCATCGTATGGTTGGGAGCCTGTGGCAGCAGTTGCACCAAAGGTCTCACCGGCAGAGTGAGCAAGACGTTGGGTGAACTTTCCTATCCTCTTTACATAGTACACTATCCTATCATGTATATCTTCTACGCTTGGCTCATCGACCAGAAAATCTACACTCTTGGTCAATGCCTCGGTGTTGCTACGTTGGTTGTCGTATCCAGTATCCTCCTTGCTTTCCTATGTTTGAAACTCTACGATGAGCCCGTACGACGTTGGTTGGCTAAGTTTTAAAACAATTTAAAGTTTAGAACTGCAAATAATTCACGTTATTTAGGATACAATATTTTGAACCGGCAGGTGGTTAAAGGAGTATTGGCTGTTGCTTAAATAGTCGTGTGTGTACTATTTTGGCCTGTTTGTTACAAGAGTGGGTGATATTTTATATATTTGCACTTATTTAAAATTATATTAAAAATTTATATATATGTTAAACAAGAGAACGATTTTAACATTTGTCGGGGCATTGTTTATGCTGTGTGCAGTTGCGCAAACAGCCACCAACGATAAACCTAAGGTTTATATGGTGTCGAATGCCCACCTTGATACACAGTGGAACTGGGATATACAGACCACTATCAAGGAGTATGTGTGGAATACTATCAATCAGAATCTTTTCCTGCTGAAGAAGTATCCCAACTATGTATTTAATTTCGAGGGCGGTGTCAAATATTCTTGGATGAAGGAGTATTACCCGCGTGAATATGAGGAGTTGAAGAAGTATATTAAAGAGGGTCGTTGGCATGTGACCGGTTCGAGTTGGGATGCTACTGATGCTATTGTGCCCTCTGTCGAGTCGGCAATACGCAACATTCTTTTGGGACAAGAGTTTTACCGTAAGGAATTTGGCGTGGAGGGTACCGATATTTTCCTGCCCGACTGTTTCGGCTTTGGATGGACACTCCCGACCATAGCCAACCACTGTGGTCTTATAGGTTTCTCGTCACAGAAGTTGGGATGGCGCAATAATCCTTTTTATGAGGGTGGACGCAAATATCCATTTACCGTAGGATTGTGGAAGGGTGTAGACGGTGCTGCAATAATGATGGCTCACGGATTTGATTATAATGCTCGCTGGAATATTGAGGACTTGACGCGCAACAGCCGTGTGCTGGCGCGTGCCAAGCAGAGCCCGCTTAACCTTGCGTATCACTATTATGGTACGGGTGACATAGGCGGTTCGCCTTCGATAAACTCTGTCGATGCAGTAGAGCGCAGTATCAAGAGTGATGGTCCTGTACAGATTGTAAGTGCTGCCAGCGACCAGCTATACAAGGACTTTCTTCCTTATAGCAAACACTCCGAACTGCCTGTGTTCGATGGAGAACTGTTGATGGACGTACACGGCACAGGTTGCTATACTTCACAGGCGGCAATGAAACTGTATAACCGTCAGAATGAGCTTCTTGGCGATGCTGCCGAACGTTCTTCGGTTGCTGCCGACCTTTTGGGGCTGACGCCTTATCCTTCGGGCAGGCTCACCGAGTCGTGGCAACGTTTCATCTTCCACCAATTCCACGATGACCTTACCGGCACCAGTATTCCCCGTGCTTATGAGTTCTCATGGAACGATGAATTGCTTTCGCTTAAACAATTCTCTGATATTTTGACAACATCTGTTGATGCTGTGGCTACACAGCTCGACACACGTGTCAAGGGTACACCTGTTGTGTTCTACAATGCGTTGGGCTATGAGGCTACCGATGTAGTTGAGGTTATAGTTGCTGCTCCCAAATGCCCGAAGAGCGTGGCTGCTTACGATGCTGCGGGAAATAAGGCGGCTGCGCAACTTGTAGCTTATGCCGATGGTAAGGCTCACATTCTCGTAGAGGCTACTGTACCGGCGACCGGCTATGCGGTATATGACTTGCGCTTGTCGGGCTCGGGCAAGATGGCACAGCTTGGAACTGATGCTGCCGCGATAGAGAATTCTGTATACAAACTTACATTCAATGCTCAGGGTGATATTACCTCTATCTATGATAAACAGAGTGGTCGCGAACTTGTCAAAAAAGGAAAGGCGGTGCGTCTGGCACTCTTCACAGAGAATGAGTCGTTCAACTGGCCTGCTTGGGAGGTGCTGAAAAAGACAGTCGATGCAACTCCTGTTTCTATCACCGATGGCGTGGAAATGAAACTCATAGAGAACGGCTCACTGCGCAAGACTTTGTGTGTGGAGAAACAGTATGGCGATTCTAAATTCCGCCAATATATTCGTCTTTACGAAGGTGCCTTGGCTCGTCGTATCGACTTCTTCAACGAGGTGAACTGGCAAACTACAAATGCATTGCTAAAGGCTGAATTCCCCATGAATCTTGACAACGAACTTGCCACTTATGACTTGGGTGTGGGCAGTGTGCAGCGTGGTAACAATACTACCACAGCCTACGAGGTATATGCACAGCAATGGGCCGACCTTACCGACAAAAGCAATGGCTACGGTGTTACTGTGATGAATGACTGTAAGTATGGATGGGATAAACCTGACAACAATACCATGCGCCTCACTTTGCTGCATACACCGAAGACTCGTCGCGGCTATTCCTATCAAGACCGTCAGGATTTTGGCTACCACACATTTACATACAGTCTTGTAGGGCATTCAGGTGCTTTCGACAAGGCTCAGGCCGGACAGAATGCAGATGTGCTTAACCAGAGAATAAAGGCTTTTGCTACGGTGAAACATAAGGGTAGCTTGGGCAAGACCTATTCGCTGGCCTCATCGGACAATGGCAACGTGGTCATCAAGGCTTTGAAGATGGCTGAAAGTTCTGACGAGTATGTTGTCCGCGTATACGAAATGGGTGGTAAGGAGGCTCAACAGGCTGCATTGACCTTTGCATCTGATATTATTTCGGCTGTCGAGGCCGACGGTACCGAGAAGAGTATCGGCAAGGCCGAATATAGTGGCAACAAACTTCAGGTATCGGTAAGTCCCAATAGCATCAAGACTTACAAGGTGCGCTTGACCAAGAAACCCATGCAGGCTCTGCAACATGAGGCGCTGCCTTTAGAGTATGACAAGAAGTGTTTCAGTTGGAACGAATTGGCAGGCGATGCCGATTTTGAGTCGGGTTATGCTTATGCTGCCGAACTTGTGCCGGCCAAGATGACTGTCAATGGTGTGCCGTTTGTGCTTGAAAATAAGCAACTGCTTAATGGTATGCGTTGCGAGGGTGACACTATTGCATTGCCCGCAGGACATACTTATAACCGCCTTTATATTCTGGCTGCATCGGCTACGGCTGCTAAGTATATTAAGTGTGCTTTCCGTGCCGGTAAGTCTGAGCAAGAGATTATAGTGCCCTCATATACAGGTTTCATCGGACAATGGGGACACACCAAACACACTAACGGATACGTATATGACACAGAGGTGGCTTATGTAGGTACTCACCGCCACTCAGCCGAGGGTGACAGCCCTTATGAGTTTACATATATGTTCAAGTATGCTATTGACATTCCTGCCCGTGCAACAGAGATAATACTGCCTAACAGTCCCGATGTTGTGCTTTTTGCTGCTACGTTGGCACAGGAGCAGTATCCCGACGTTGAACCTGCGTCGCAGCTTTTCCGTACTGCTATTGAGAAAACTGCTTCGGTGGAATTGGCAGCGCAGACTGTGGTACGCGAAAATCTGCTCAAACCCGAACATATTGTGGCATGGTCGGGCTTTGTTAATAATAACGAACGTCCTGCGCTGTTGCTCGATGGTAACGAGGCTACCAAATGGTGCGACATTTTGGGTGTCCCCAATTACGTGGAGTTTGATTTGGGACGTGAGACTGAGATTGGTGTTTGGCGTATGGTAAATGCCGCATCGGAGCATTTTTCTTATGTGACAGCGGCTTGTTTGCTACAAGTGAAGAGTGCCAAAGGTGAAGAGTGGCGCACAGTAGACCTCTTTACCGGTAACAAGAGGAATGTGGTGGAGCGCATTCTTAAAAATCCTGTGAAGGCGCGTTACTTGCGTCTGTATGTGGTGCAACCTACACAGGAGGCTGATGGCAAAGATGCTCGTATATATGAGTTTGGAGTATACAAATAAACAATGTATCTGGTATTAGCAAAAAGCGAGAGAGGGCGACCCATTTTATTTTGGGTCGCCCTCTCGCTTAATATTACTTTTCGTGTATCAATATCTGATTATTTGCGCTTGTACAGCTATTTCCGATGCGAGAATGGCTCTCATTGCAATGTACTTTAGTTGTTTCATGCAATTAATCGTATTGTTATTATTTTTCTTGATACGAAAATGTTCTTTAATTAATATGGGTCTCTATCAGTTTTATGTTGCCATCTACTTCCAAACGTTTGTTCTCGGCTGCAATGAGCAGTGTGTCGCCTGCTTTTACGCTCATAGTTTCACCATTGTCGGTGGTCACTGTGCCCTCACCTTTAAGTACTATCAGTATGACGAAGGTGTCCTGTCCGATGGCCTCAATCGGGGTGGGGCAATCAATGTCGTAGACACTTGTTGTGAAGTAGGGGCAATCAACCAATTGCACTGCCTGATTCTTACAGGGGGTGTAGCGGGTGCGATAGTCATCGTGTACGGTGTAGTCGATGGCCTCGGCAGCCTCTTCGGTATGTAATTGGCGGTAGTTGCCGTCCTTGTCCTTGCGTTTGAAGTCGTAGATACGGTAGGTAACATCGCTGGTCTGTTGAATCTCGGCCAAGAAACATCCTGCTCCTATGGCGTGGATGCGTCCTGCAGGAAGGAAGAATACGTCGTCCTCTTTGACCGGATATTGGGCTAATGCCTCGCAGATGCTTCCGTCTTCTACCATCGTCTTATATTCCTCGGGGGTTATCTGTTGCTTTAGTCCGCTATATAATTTGGCATTGGCGTCAGAGTGCATCAGATACCACATCTCTGTCTTGCCTCGCATTTTGCCTTGGCGCAGAGCAGTAGCGTCATCGGGGTGTACTTGAATGGAAAGGTCCTGCCGTGCATCGATGAATTTTATGAGCAGGGGAAACTCGTTGCCGAAACGTTCGTAGTTGGCCTTTCCCACGAGTTTGTCCTTGTACTCGGCTACCAAGATGTTGAGCGGCTTATTCTCCATAGTGATGCACTGTGTCTCGTCACCTGCAACACCTGATAGTTCCCAACTCTCTCCGATGTTCGGAGTGGTGCAGTCGAGCTGCTTGAAAGGGATTATCTTGTCGCCTCCCCAGAGAATTTGTTTGAGTATAGGTTGAAACTTTAGTATTTTCATTTTTTTCTCTGCTAATACTGTTGTGGGCTATTATTTCTGTATTTCCCAGCCTACGGCCGAGGCTCCCAATACGGCTGCGCTTGAACCATCGAGACCGCTTACGAGGAACTGTGCCTTGTTGCGGAAGAGGGGGAGTACGTGGTTGTTGAAACCATCGCGTATGGGTTCCATAATGAGCTCTCCTGCCTTTGTCAGTCCGCCGAAGAATACGAAGGCTTCGGGGCTTGAGAATGCGGCAAAGTTGGCGCATGCCTCGCCAAGGAGGTTTCCGGTAAACTTATATATTTCCAATGCCAATTCGTCGCCTTTGCCGGCAGCTATGCTCACATCCAACGAGGTAATGTCGTCGGCATTCATTTCGCGCAGCAAAGAGGGGCGGTCGGTCGTTGCCAACAATTCGCGTGCGGTGCGTGCCACGCCTGTTGCCGAGCAGTATGCCTCCAAACAGCCTGAGCGGCCACATCCGCATGAACGACCGTTCTCGGTGCGCATGATTACGTGTCCCAGCTCACCTGCAAATCCGTCGCATCCATAAACTAACTTTCCGTCGATGACGATACCCGAGCCTACGCCGGTGCCGAGGGTTATCATGATGAAGTTCTTCATGCCACGAGCTACGCCGTATGTCATTTCACCAATGGCAGCTGCATTGGCGTCATTTGTCAGTGCTACGGGGATGCCCAATGCTTCACTGAACATGTCGGCCAAGGGTACGATGCCGTCGTGAGCCCAAGGGAGGTTGGGGGCATATTCTATTGTGCCGCGATAGTAGTTGCCATTGGGAGCACCAATACCCATAGCCTTGATTTTGTCTATGCCGCCAACCTCTTCGATGATGGGTTGCATAGCTGTTACCGCTGCTGCTACATAGGCTTCGGCGCTGTCAAAGCCAAGTGTCTTGATTGCTGTTGTTGCCTTAATTTCGCCACGAGCATCTACAATGCCGAATACTGAGTTTGTTCCTCCAAGATCGAGTCCTATTACGTAGGGCTTTATTGTCTGTGTGTTCATATTGTTTTTTGTTTTTAGTGTGTGTATAATTAGGTTGTAAGATTATCGAATAACAAAATTAATTATTTTAAAGTATAAATGCTATTTTTAATGCTTTATTATGGTAAAAAAATGTTTTTGGTGCAAAATTTATACGGTTTTTGCAATAAATGTGGCTTTTTTCTATATTAATGTTCGTGAGTGGATGAGACATATTCTTGTGCGGCAATGTTTCACAGAATGGTGCATGCGGATTATTGCAGCGTGTATTTTGGTTATAGTATTATTATATACAGTTAGGGGAGCGATTCACGAATCGCTCCCCTAATTTATTGCTTTTCTGCCGTTTGTGGCAGAGTGTTTGCAATTAATTACTCGCCACTTTCGAGTTTGCTTTTGAGTGCTGCAAGAGCATCGATGTCGCCGAGTGTTGTAGAGGCTGCCTGATTCTGGATGGCAGGTGTCTCTTCAGCAGCAGCTTTCTTGCTGTTCTTGCGAGCCTGTGCAGCGGCTTTCTTCTCTACTTTCTCTTCCTCTTTTGCTGCATCTTCGAAGATACGGCTGTGTGAAAGGATGATGCGTTTAGCCTCTTTGTTGAACTCGATTACCTTGAATGAGAGTTTCTCATCGGCCTTAGCCTGTGAGCCGTCCTCTTTTACAAGGTGTTTGGGAGTTGCAAAGCCATCAACACCGTAGGGTAATTATACTACTGCGCCTTAGACGATGAGTTCTGTGATAACACCCTCGTGGATAGAACCTACTGT
>CAZXIQ010000062.1:0-8935 GCA_964640785.1 uncultured Bacteroidaceae bacterium
TCTTCCTGCATCTGCGATGCGTGGAATTGCTGCAAAGATAGTGAAAGGCGAGCGTAGAAAAAAGTAAGTTTACTTAATTTTTTATACCGAGCCGCATCCTATCTTAACATAGGTACAAAAAAGCGTTTGTTTAAGCAAGTTTTTTTAATTTAAAAACGACAACGAATTTCGTTGCGAAGATAGTAACGTTTCGCTAAGTTTAGGTTGCAGAATTAACACAAAATTTAGAGGTTGTTTAATTATTTTCGGTTCTGACGTTAAAAATATGGTAATAAGGATAATCAAACTCTACTATAAAAAACATTACAAGGGGAACATTCGTTGTATAGAGAAAATATTTATAAATAGAAAATTTACTCTATATGAAACGAAAAACTTTTCTCTTTTCATTGGTGCTTATGATGGTTGTAACATTGCAGGCACGAATTATTGTACCCGATAATTACACTGCTGTGCATAGCGACAGTTGTTGGCACATAACAATGAGTTATTATGTTGATGATGTTCCCGACAACGAGCAACTGTTGCTTACAAGCAGCATCTGTTGCCCCGATACTTGTGTGAGCGACACGGCAAAGTGTTTCCAAGGGAAAAAGTATAGAAAGGCATTTTTCAAAAAAAATGGCTACAATCCCTCGCTGTCGGCTCCGGGAATGGTGCGTTGCACTATGATAATTCCCGAAACAATGGTAAGCGACAGTCTCATTGCTGTCACCAACTGTACGGTGCAGGACAAAAAAGGTTTTTTTACCGAGAGTGATTCTATCTACATTCATTTGCCGCAGGCATCGCCGCTCAGTTGTCACCGCGTGGACGATGCAATGACGGCTGCCGACCGTGTGGCCTATCGTCACCGTTGTATATTCCCTATGAGGTATTATCAGGCTCTCGATGAAAATAATATTCCGGCGTATGGCGAGAGTAATTTTGCTGTGAATTTTCGCCCTGCAAGTTATGTGCTCGAAAATGCTTACATGCAGAATGGTAATCTCATA
Source organism: uncultured Bacteroidaceae bacterium (assembly GCA_964640785.1). Classification (GTDB taxonomy): domain Bacteria; phylum Bacteroidota; class Bacteroidia; order Bacteroidales; family Bacteroidaceae; genus HGM04593. The sequence goes on from CAZXIQ010000062.1 coordinate 996, forward strand.
GACACGCTTACTAACCTTATAGCCTCGATGGTTGCCGATTCTATGGCACAGATAGAGGTTGTGCAGTTGGTAGGTTACTCTTCGCCCGACAACAGCGAGAGGAACATCAATCGCTTGGGTGCGCAGCGTGCAGGTTCTCTGCGCGACAAATTAAAGTATCATTGTAACCTCCCCGACTCGGTATTTGAGATTATCGACGGTGGCAGAAATTGGGAACTTATATATGAGTCGGTGGGCAGTGGTGACGTTGTTGCGGGTGATTCCATGGTGACAATTCTGCGTGCCGAAAAGTCTCCTGCGCGTCGCGAGACACTTATTCGAGGAATGATGAATGGCGACGTTCTCAAATATTTGAATAAAGAAAGGCTCGGGAGTCAGCGTCAGGCTTGTTGCGCACGCATATATTACCGGAATAGGCCCGACAGTGTTGCCACTGAACTTAACAAGGTTGTAAATGAGCTTATGACAAACGAAACACCCGACTACGATAGTCTGCGTAACGAACTTTCAAGGTTCAGCACCGATGCGCGTGCGCTCAACCTTATTGGTGTCATTGATTATCGTGAGCATAGACGCAATGCTGCTAAAAAAGCATTCAGCACGGCTGCGTTGATGGGTGACGAACAGGCAATGACTAATTTGTTGATAATTACGAGAGAGTATTAATATTTTCTTTAAATGCAACGCTGTTTTTAGCATTGCATTTATTTGTGTTTCAATTATGGGGTTGAGGATTTTTTTTCTTCAATCCCCATATGTTTATTCTTCTATTTATACGTACTTTCTGTGCCGACAGAAAGTACTAAAGAACTCTGCGCATGGGCGCTTTTTTAACGACAAACGAAACTGATTACTCAATAATCCCCGTTAGCTGTTCTAAACTATCGATAATTGCCGTAGGCTCTTTCTCCATTTCTATGTACTCTTCCTCCCAACATATTTTTTTCAGCCACACAGCCTTGCAGCCGAGTGAGCGGGCAGGGGCAATATCCTTGCGATAGGAATCTCCGATGACAACAATATCTTCGGCAGGCAGCCCTATGGCCTTCACTCCCAATGCAAAAAGTTGAGGGTCGGGCTTGCGTATGCCGACGACCGATGACTCGACAATGGTGTCGAAGTATTTGTCTAACGAAAATTCTTTGAGTACAACAGGCATGTTTCCGTAGAAGTTTGTGACAAGCACGGTGGGGCGATTTTTTGAAACCTCTTTTACAACGTTGCAGGTTGTTTCAAGTGTCTCAAGTACCACAGAGTAGCATCCTTCAACAATGTCTGTTGCCATTTTGCTGTTTGCAGGCAGGGGCGCGCCTTGTGATAAAAGATATTCGAATTGTATTTTTGTTTTTATCTCCAAAAGGTCGTGAAACGTATGGTGGGGTTTTATTATATGTTCTTTGGCAAGGGTACGTTCGCCGTGAACATAAGCCTCGCGAAATAGTTCTCGGCTTACACCTGTGTGGGCACGTTTATATTGCGCCCATATAACTTCGCCCCAATGTATGCCGTTGGTGTCAATGGTGCCCCCGTAGTCGAATATTATGCCTTTAGCGGAAATCATAGCCCGATTCTATTTTTGCGGTTAATTCTCGGCATAATTTTTCGTGACGGTGTTGCATGTACAAAAATATTATGCCTAATATTATTATTTCAAAGAATATGTATAGCCACAGATGGCCTGTAAGCAGTGTGAACCATAGAAAAAGTGCGCGGCTGTTGAAGGTTATAATGTTTGCGTACTTCATCAGCGGCAGGCTGCCTCTGCGAAACTCTTCGCGTAGCTTTGCGGGGATGTTGTTGTTATATTTTTCGGTTATTGTCTTTATGAATTTTTGGAATTTGGGCGACATGCGTTCCTGATTGGCTGTGTAGCCTACGTAGGCATAGAGAAATATCTTCCAAAAGAAATTGCCTTTCCATGGGGTTGCTTTGTATATTGTTTTTTGTGTTTCGGAGTTGTGAAATTCGTTGCCGTTTTTCTCTTGGATGAAATAGAGATGTATGTTGCGGTAGTAATCGGCAAGCTGGCACTGCGAGCCATGAATCCAAAAGCCCGAGAATGAGCATAGTATCCATATTGTTACGCCCCATTCGCATTCGGGGGCAAAGGGTATGGGCTCGAATGTTTCGCGTACGGCTATGGCAAGGTAGATGAAGAAGAACCATACGTCACCGGCAAAGCCGTCGAGTATGCGTCCCCAACGTGTTTTTTGTCCTGTGAGGCGTGCAAGCTGTCCGTCGGTACTGTCGTAGAGGTTCGCCCACAGCAGAAAGAATATGCCAAGTATGTTCCAGCGAAGTTCGGCGGAGATGAAACATATTCCGGCTGCAATGCCTAAAAATATTGATACAATGGTTATTATGTTGGGGTGAATGCCTCTGTTCTTAAAGAATAGTGCGCAACGGTAACCATATGGGCGGTATATCCACAGGTCGATAAACTCCTCTGTGTCGTATGATTTTATTGTCGAATTATATGCTTTTAGTTCTTCCTCTTTCATTTTCTTTTTGTTATTGATGTGGCTATTTTCTTTGCTGCTTCGTCGCGATAGGCCGAAAAGCTTGGAAAGTCGTTAAGGTCTATGATGTATATTTCTCCTTTGGCGGTTATTATGCAGTCGCCACCGAATATCTTTATATTCAATGCTTTTGCGGCTCTGAATGCTGTGTCGCGCAACTGCGTGGTGTCGAATTTGTGTCTTTGCGGGGCGCCGTTAATCTTTTCGAGCCCGAATTTTGTTGTTGCGGGGTCGGGGTAGTGCCAGCGGAAAAAATCTTCGCCTTGTATGCCGTAGAATTTTACAATGTCTCCGGTGATGTGTTCACATAGGATTGTTTCGTTGCACCCTTTTGCGGCAAGTGTCACTATGGCTTTTTTATACTCCTCGGTCGATGTTATGAATTGCACGTCGTCGGCGTTGCACGACCATCCTTCGCTCTTTTTAAGCCATCCGGGGAGGCGTATGCTGATATTTTCGCCCGATGTTGTGTGCATGTATGGGGGCTGTTTGATGTTGTTTTTATCGAACAGTTCCAAGCATTTTTTTCTTGAGCAGTTTTTTACTCCGTTCACGGGGTTTGTGACATACAGGCCTTTTGTTTCGCATTTTGCAAGTTTTTCGAGTGTTGTTGCTGTGCGTGACATGTGGAATATAGCATCGTATTCTGTGGAAAAGTCGTCTCTTTCGTCGAGTATTTCCACAGAATGTCCTGCACTTTTCAACTCATCTGCAATTTTGTGGAAAAGTTGCATGTCTTTGTCGGACATATTTGGAGAATTTTCGGGGTTTCTCGGTATTCCTGCTATTTTCATTTAATGGTCTCTATGCTTTTTGCTCAACTAATGGTTGGGCTTGAACTGTGTCTGTGTAAACTCTTCGGCTTTTTTTATATCGTTTGCGTGGTCGATGTCTATTATTTTTTCGAACGAACGGGCTTTCAGTTTCACTCCGTCGGTTATCAGCCGACGTTGAAAATTGCGCATGCGCGACTGTCCCTCCTCTATGCAACGCACAAGGGTGTCGAGGGCTTTATCGTCGAGCCCGTATATGCCTCCTGATATGTGGCGGCTGTCGCTGTGCGGTTCGTCGTAAAAGCCTGTGATGTTCATTTTTTCGTCTGTGCCCACGTATAAAGGTTTTTCGTCGTCGATGTATGGGGTGACAGCCATAAGTCCGCAATCATTGCTTGCTTCGAAGGCTCTTATGTAGTCGGCAAATTCCTCTTCACGAAAGATGGTGTCTACTGTTGTGAGACAAAATTTTCCTCCTGCCAGAAAGTTTCTTAGTTCGTAGAGGCTGTGCATGGAGCTTGGTGTGTCTTTTGTAACAATGTTCAATGGGTACTCCTTGCCCAGCTTTTCGAGTAGCGATAGTGTGGCCGGTTGCTGTTCGTTTATTATTATGTTTATCGACTCGGCATTGTGTCGGCTGAATATTTTTATCAGGCGCTCGATGATGGGTACTCCATGCAAAGGCACAAGAGGCTTGGGGTGTTTCACCCCCTCTTGTGCCAAGCGTGAGCCTTCGCCTGCTGCGATTATGGCGAATTTCATATTTATAAACAGCTTACAATTTTATAAAAGTTCAAACAGTCTCTTATTCGTTGTCCGGTAGTTGCAGATTGAGTCTGTTACTATCGTCGCGTTTTTCGAAATAGAGCTTGCGCAAGGGGTTGCGATGGGCATATTCGTTGTTCTTGCGATTGCGATAGATGTCTATTGCTGCGTATATTGCCTGACGGAACGAATTTTCGTCGGCGAGGCCTTTGCCGGCAATGTCGTATGCGACGCCGTGTGCCGGCGATGTGCGCACAACCGACAGTCCTGCTGTAAAGTTTACTCCATCCTCCATGCCCAATGCTTTAAGCGGCGTGAGCCCTTGGTCGTGATACATTGCAAGTATTCCGTCGAAACGTGTATAGTTTGTGCTGCCCATGAATCCGTCGGCAGGGAAAGGGCCGTAGCACAGAATGCCCTCTTTGCTCATTTTTTCTATTGTGGGCTTTATTATCTCTTGTTCCTCGGTGCCTATGATGCCGTTGTCTCCGGCGTGCGGGTTCAGGGCAAGGACTGCAATCTTGGGTGCGTCGATGTTGAAGTCTTCTTTAAGGCTTTTGTTGAAGAGGGTGATTTTCTCCTCTAAAAGTTCCGGGGTTATTGCTGATGCTACGTCGCGCAGGGGCAGATGCGATGTTGCAAGTGCGAAACGCAGGTCGCCGCTGCATAGTATCATCAATGATTTTTCCTCGCCTCCCATGCGCTCTTGCAGGTATTCTGTGTGTCCCGGAAAGTTGAATTCTTCGCTGTGTATGTTGTTCTTGTTTATCGGGGCGGTTACAATTACATCTATTTTCCCCTCTTTATAGTCGTTTACTGCCTTTTCCAATGCTTCGTATGCGGCTTTGCCACCCTCTTTTGTTGCATGTCCGAGGTCAATATGCACTTCGTCGTCGTTGCAGTTGATGATGTTCAGTCTGTCATTTTCGGCATCTTCGGCATTTTCTATTGCGTTGTATTGTGTGGGCAGTTCAAGTGCTTTGCGGTGGTATGCGGCCAGTTTGGGCGAGCCGTACACTATCGGTGTACATAGTTCCAGAATCTCGGGCTCGGCGAAAGTCTTAAGAATAATTTCGTATCCTATTCCGTTTATGTCGCCTTGGGTAATTCCTATACGTAATTTGCGTTCTTCGCTCATGTCTTTATTTGTTTATGTCGTTTTTTATTGTGTCTTCTATGATGATTGTAGGTATCTGCAGGCTGTTCTCTATCTGTCTGTCGGCGGGCAATTTAAGCGAGAAAAGTGCTGCCTCGAGCTTGCGCATCATATTTCTTTTGTCGGTGCTTGGAGCATAGACAAATGCCTCGGCTACAATGACTTTTCCGTTTACTTCATCGACAAAGGAATGTGATACATAGGGGCCGCCCATCATGTCATTTTCCATTGCCCACAGTCCGCGTGCCTCTAACATGTATCTGTCGTGGAACGAGGTCTCTTTTGTGTCGCTGAGCAGTGTGTCGGTGGTCATGTATCGGTCCTCGCGTCCGCCGCGTATGTGTTTTTTCAATATTTCGTTGCGCTTTTTCATGAAATTCTCACGTGTGAAGACTTTTACGTCGGTGTAGGGGAAACTGTATACAACGATATTTTCTATGGTCTCTTTTCCGGCGTTGTTAATGTCCGATGCCCACAGAAAATCTTTACTGCTCTTGATGGCTGTCAAATATGTGGGTATGTACATGTCACAGTCGAATTTTTTGCGTATCGAGTCGAGGAATGCTCTTTGATAGTCTTTTTTAAGTTCATCAAGTTCGCGATTCATTTCGGCTGATGTGAAGAAATCTATTATTGTTTGGCTGTTTTTTGTTACAAACTCCTGAAAATCTGTTGCATTGGGGCTTTGTATGGTCAATACCATCTGTGGTTGGGCATATTTGTCCCTTGTGTATTTGAATTTCGATTGTGTGTATCGTGTGGGGTCTATCTGCACGTCGATGATGTTGCGGAAGGGCTTGAACATCTGAGTGAATGCCGAGGGGCTTACTTGTGATACTTTGAATGTGGGCTCGGATTGCGGCAGGCCGGGAATGTCCGATGTAAGAACGTCGTAAAGAGCACGTCCGGCCGGTGCTTCCCATAGGTCGTGGTTGCATACGACAAGTAATTCGTAGAGGGTACCTATCGATGCTCGGGTGAATATTGATGTTTTTTTGCCGTTGCCGCCGTCGCAACCAATGATTGCTATTGCTGTCAATAGTATGAATAAAATCTTTTTCATTGTTTATTTGTTATTGTTGTTATTACTCTGTTTCAGTGTGGAGAGCATGCCGCATGCCGCAAAAATATCTTCGCCGCGCGAGGCGCGTATTGTGGTGAATATTCCGTTTTTCGTTAGGTAGTCTCTTAATTTTGTCATTTCCTCCTCCGATACTCCTTCGAGGGGTACAGATGGTATTGCGTGGTACCTTATGAGGTTTATGCGGCAGTCGAGCCCTTCGAGCAGTTTCAAGAGTTCGCGACCGTGATAAAGTGTGTCGTTTACCCCTTTGAATACTATGTACTCGAATGTGAGCCTTCTTTGGTGGCTGAAGTCGTAGTTGCGCAGAAGTTCCACAACCTCTTTTATGGAATAACCTTTTTCGGCCGGCATAAGTTCACTGCGTTTTTCGGGCAGAGGGTGGTGCAGACTGACTGCTATATGGTAGTCGCCGGCCTCGAGCAGTGGCTTTAGTCCTTTGCGCAGTCCGACTGTCGAGACGGTTATGCGGTGGGGGCTCATGGCTGTGCCGTAGTCCGAAGTTAATATTTTTATTGCTTGCAACAGGTTCGATAGGTTGTCGCATGGCTCTCCCATGCCCATGAATACAAGGTTCGTGAGCTTGTCGTATTCGGGAAGTGCATATATCTGGTTCAAAATTTCGTTTGCGGTAAGGTTGGCAGTATAGCTCTGCTTGCCTGTCATGCAGAAAAGGCAGTTCATCTTGCAGCCTACTTGCGAGGATATGCACAGTGTGGCACGGTCGCCGTCGGGAATGTATACTGCCTCTACGAAACGATTGTCGCTTGTGGAATATAGGTATTTTATCGTGCCGTCGGTCGAGCGCATGGCCTCTACCGGTGACTTTATTCCCACTTCGTATGTGGCAGATAGTTTCTCGCGGTTCTTTATTGATAGGTTGGACATCTTGTCGATGGAGTCGACACGTTTCTTGTATATCCAGTCTGCTATTTGTTTGGCTGTGAAACGTGGCATTCCTTCACCTGCAACAACATCTTGCAGTTGTTCTATTGTCATGCCCAATAGCTGTTTTTTCTCTACTTTATCCATAAAGGCAAGTTGTATAAATTACGTAAAATTTAATTATCTGAAAGCATGTTCGGTTCCGGCTGCCTATGATTGAATGGTACCAAAATAGTGCAGCCCGATTTATAGAACCTGCTTAAATAATATTACGCCGGTTTTTGCTAAAGAGCAAAGGTAGTGAATAAATTTTTTATTTGAAACATTTATTCTCTTGTTTGCTATAAATATGTAATTTTTCAGTAGATTTAATCGCTATTTTGTGTAATATTCGCTTACAATTTTTGTAAAGAGAGAACTATTTGTAAATTTGCGAATGTTTTTGCCGAAATGTGGTTTTAAATATTCAAGAGACGATGAAAAATAATAATATAGATATATTTATGCCTTTCACTGATGCTGCCGGAAGTTTGCGGACTATCAACAAAATGGTGGCCACGGGTAGTGTTGGGCAGGTGTGTTTCTGGTGTAACGAGTCTTCAAATATCTGCAATGTTCCCGAATATGTTCGGACGTTGCAAGTAAATTCGTTGGTTGGTACTGCACTTTTTGCCGAAATGGCACGTGAGGCTGTTTCGGACTTTGTTTTGTATGTTGCAAAGAGTGGTGTTACATTGCCCTCGCCTGCTGTGCTGCGGCGT
>CAZXIQ010000063.1:0-8894 GCA_964640785.1 uncultured Bacteroidaceae bacterium
GTCTCCAATAATAGCAGGAATTCCTCTTCACCAGTGATGACAGATAAAGAGATTGTTGAGTATATTAAAGCGGAACAGAAGAAGGGAACCGATAATAAAGCCATTGTGACTAATTTGTTACGTCGCGGTGTTACAACGGAACAACTTAATAATATACGTAAAAAGTATATAAAAGAGAATAAAAAGAAAGATGATACAAAAACCGACGATGAGGCTTTTGTGAGAACTCGTGAGAAAAATTCGGCAACAGATGAACTTGGTTTTATGAGCGACTCGCTTGATGTTGTACTCCCCGACTCGGTGGGGCTGCTGAAACTAAAAGAGCAGATGGGCAAAATAAAAATTTTCGGCCATAATATATTTAAGGATAAAGAGTTGAATTTTGAGCCCAATTTAAACATTTCCACTCCTGCAAACTACAAATTAGGCCCCGGCGACGAAGTTATTGTTGATATCTGGGGTGCGGCACAATCGTCGGCAAAGGATATTATTTCGCCCGACGGTTATATAAATGTCGAAAATATAGGTCTTGTGTATCTCAATGGCATGACAGTGAAAGAGGCCGATGCTTACATAAAAGAGCAATTCAGTCAGATTCATGCAGGCATCAGTGGCGATTCCCCAAATGCAAACATAAAACTTACGCTTGGACAGATACGTACCATACAGGTGCGTGTGATGGGCGAGGTTGAAAATCCCGGAACATACTCTCTGTCGGCCTTTGCATCGGTTTTCCATGCACTTTATCAGGCGGGCGGAGTTAATGAAATTGGTACTTTGCGTGCAATAAAGGTTTTCCGAGGAAACAGTAAAATAGTCACGCTTGATGTTTATGACTATCTGCTTAACGGAAAGACAGGCGACGACGTGCGTCTCGAGGATGGCGATGTAATAACGGTCGATACATACAACTGTCTGGTAAATGTAGAAGGAAAGGTTAAACGCCCCATGTACTACGAAATGAAACCCACTGAGACTGTAGCCGACCTTTTGCGTTACTCAGGCGGCTTTGCACGCGACGCCTATCGTGGCGATGTTCGCATAGAGCGTATGGGCGAGCGCGAGCGTCAGATATTTACTCTCAACGATAGTGAACAGAAAAATTTCCCCGTACGTGACGGAGACATTATGAGCGTAGATTCCATACGCGATACTTATGAAAATCTCGTCGAGGTAAAAGGAGCACTTTTCCGCCCCGGAAAGTTCCAGTGCGGCGGCGAAATTTCCACCGTAAAACAGTTGGTCGAGAAGGCCGGAGGTCTACGCCCCGATGCTTTCACCAATAGAGCATTGCTCAATCGCCGTCTGCCCGACATGACAATGGAGAACCTATCCATTGATATAAAAGGAATTATGGCCGGGACTGTTGCCGACGTTGCATTGCGTCCCAATGATGTGTTGTACGTGCAGAGCCTGAGTGACATAGAAGAGACAAAGGTTCTTATGATATATGGCGAGGTTGCTTTCCCCGGCAAATATCGTTACGCCGAAAATACCACCATAGAAGACCTTATTCTGCTTGCAGGCGGCCTTAATGACAAAGCCTCTACAGTAAAGGTTGAGGTTGCACGTCGCACACGTGACTCCGAGGCTACCGTGTCGGGCGATACATTGGCCGAGATTTTCACTTTCTCGATAGACAAAGGTCTTGTTGTGTCGGGTGACTCTAAATTTGTGTTGCAACCTTACGATGCTGTATATGTTCGTCGTACTCCTAAATATTATGAGGAGCAGAATGTAATAGTGTCGGGCGAGGTTGAATTTGCCGGAACATACGTACTCGACCGTAAGGGTATTCGTCTCAGCGATATTGTCAAAAATGCCGGTGGCCTTACAAACAAGGCATACATAAAGGGTGCGCGTCTCGAAAGAAAAATGACCCCCGAACAGCGTGCAAGAATGCTCGATGCTCTAAAAACCGTGCAGAAACAGATGGATTCGTTAGATATAAGTGAATTGGACATTAGGCCTGTGATGCAAGTTGGTATTGAACTTGACAAGGCTCTTGCCAATCCCGGCAGTGATGCAGATATTGTACTTGAGAATGGCGACCGTCTTATTGTGCCGCAAATAACAAATACGGTAAAAGTAGATGGAAATGTGATGTTCCCCAATGCTGTTGCATACAAAGAGGGCGCGCGATTGAAACATTACATAGAGCAGGCCGGTGGTTACGGCATGAATGCTAAAAAATCGAAAGCCATTGTAGTGTATATGAACGGAACTGTGGCACAAGCAAGCAATAGTAAAGACCTTATACAGCCCGGATGTCAGATAATCGTTCCTACGAAGATTGCTCGTAAAGGTATGAGTACTTCCGAGATATTCTCATTGGCATCTTCGTCGGCGTCGTTGGCAACAGTGGTGCTTGCCCTAATAAATTTGTTGAAATAAATTCCGACTGTTTTTCTTGAGCAGTAATATTAATAAACTTAGGAACTTTTTATGGAATTGGATATAAATAAAAGAATTGACGATATAATACCTTTGCTGCGCAGGGTGTGGCGCGACCGTCGTCGCATGTTGTTTAATTGTGGCATTGCAGCCGTAGTGGCAATAGTTGTGGCATTCAGCATTCCCAAAGAATATGAGAGTTCTGTGGTGCTTGCCCCTGAAATGTCGAAGGGCGGTTCGCTCTCCGGGTTAAGCTCGTTGGCTTCATTGGCGGGGGTGAACATGGGTAACATTCAGAATGAGGATGCTCTTTACCCCGAACTTTATCCGCAAATTATAGGCTCCACAACCTTTTTGTCCGACCTGTATTCCATGCAGGTAAATTCGGCCGATGGTGAGATAAATACTACTCTGTACGACTATATTGCTAATAAACAAAGCATGCCTTGGTGGGAGCATATAATACTTTTGCCGTTGAAGATAAAGGCCATGCTTACACCTAAAAAAGCGGTTGTTGCAGGTGGTGTTTCCGAAGAAGTTACCTATTGCAGTTACTCGGAACAAGAGTTCAGCGTCATAAACAAACTGCGCAAAAAGGTGTGGACTTCGGTAGATGTAGGCAACGATGTTATAACCATTGCAGTTGTAATGCAAGATGCCAAAATTGCGGCACAGGTTGCCGATAGAGTTGCATTTTTATTGCAAGAGTATGTGACAAAATATCGCACCAAAAAAGCTCAACAGGATTATCTTTACAGTGAAAAACTTTTGGCAGATGCCGAAAATGTATATCGTAGCAAACAGGCCGCATATGCCAAATATATGGACAGTCACATGTTGGGTACACTTAAAATGCAGTATAAAGCCGAAGAAGAGCGTCTGATGAACGAGGCGCAACTTGCTTTTAACGTCTATAATCAGCTTGCCCAACAAAAAGAGATAGCAAAGGCAAAAGTTCAAGAGCGCACTCCTGTATACACAACCATGCAGCCTGCGGTAATACCACAAATAGCCATAGCTCCGCGCAAAATATTCATTCTTGTGGGTTTTATATTTTTGACAATATTCGGACACATAACGTGGTTGGTGTTGGGTCCCAAACTTATAAGTACAATAAAGAAAATAGTCAAAGGTTAGACTTTGTGCCGTCTCAGCAACGATGGATATACGCTCTTTAATAAAGAATAATAAAAAGATTATAGAGAATTTTTTCTCTATATCTTTGCTGAATGCCATAAGCCACATAATAAGTTTTTTCATTGTCCCTTATTTGGCGGTTGTACTCGGATTCGAGAAATATGGCGCTTATTTATTTATGTATACAATAGCTATATACATAAAGCTGTTCGGCATGTACGGTTTTTATCTCTCTGTAACGCGGCTCGTATCCATTCATCGTGACGACCGCGAAAAGATAAATGCAATATTCAATGCTACAATCTTTTCGCGTGTGTTGCTTACAACTGTAGCATCCGTTGTTGTGGGTGTGGCGGTGTTTGCCTTAATGGAAAAAGACGATTTTCTGATGTTTCTATTTTCATTGGGCATAGTGTATGGCGATGTTTTTATACCCACGTGGCTGTTTCAAGGCATGGAAGAGATGCGCAACATCACAATAGTGAACGTTGTTTCCAAGATAATTTTTGCTGTTCTTATTTTTGTGATTATAAAAGAGCAAGGCGATTATATATACGTGCTTGTGCTTAATTCGTGCGGGTATGTAGCGGCGGGCATTCTTAGTATGATTATTGCGTTCAAGTATTATAAGCTGAGCTTTGCCTTGCCGCGTCGCAGCGATGTTGTAGAGCTTTTCAAGGATGGATGGCATATTTTTATTTCCAATATTGGCATGGAACTTTACCGCAACTCCAACGGATTTTTGCTTGGAATATTTGTGAGTGACACTGCATTGGGAATATTCTCAGCGGTAGAGAAAGTTGTTAAGGTGGGACAGGTTATTATTAATGCTTTGCCCATGGCAATTTTCCCTCATGCCAGCCGTATGTTCCATGGAGTGGGGGTGAACGAGAGTGTAGCAAAATTGGCAAAAATGTTGCGAGTGTCGTTTGTGTTGCTATTATTTGCAGCATTGATTTTCGCATGTTCGCCACGATTGCTTGTATTGTTTCTGCAAGAACTCGACTACAATGTAGCAAAATATCTTGTATGGCTGATGGCTCCTGCGCTGCTTTTCGGTTGTTTGAATTACATAATCGGAATTGTAGGGTTGATAAACCTTAATGCCTCTGACCTCTTTCAGCGCAATATTTGGATTACCGGTATTGTGTCGGTGGCGTTGATGTTGGTATTTTGTAAAGCGTACTCCTATTATGCGGCAGCAGCAGTGTGGAGCATTTCCGAGGCTCTGCTTTTCTTGCTCTGTCTATGGTCGCTCAAGGTGGTTAAACAAAAAAGAGTGATTGTGTAATGGGAATTATTGATATAATATTATTTCTTGGAATTTATTTCGAAATAGCGGTCTTGTCGTATTTCGATTACAAATTGTGGGGAACACTTTACACTCCGCTCAACTTTCTTATGTTGCCATACGCCGTAGTACTTCTATTTTGCGTGTCGGTGTGTGGACATTTTGGTGTTCCCGAATTTTATTATCCGAGCCTGATAGTGTGGATGTTCGGATTGTTGCTTTTTGCCATGCCCGGTTATGTTGTGGCACTTGCCTGTCGTAAGGATATTTGGGCCGAGGGGGCACGCAGCATAGAGGAACGTCTGCCAATGAAATGGATAAATATTTTATCGTTGGTTCTGCTGGCGCTGTATTATATGAGAATGTTTCGTCTGATGCAAACAAGTACAAACCTGCCGGGAACAACAGACTTTGGACAAGAGTTTTGCGGTTACGGCATTTGGGCCCATTTGCATCGATTGTTGCATGCTCTTGTGATAATATATATATATAAATACGATAAAAAACATTGGTACTATGCTCTTATAATTGTGGCAATGTTCCTTGTGAGCTTTTTGTATGGTGTAAATTCATGGGTGCTTATTCCTGCTATGGGCGGACTTGCCATGCGTCTGTTCACCGGCAAAATGAAACTCAAAATTTCTCTTTTCCTGAAGATTTTGATATTTGCTTTTCTCGTATTTATCATCAGTTATACTTTTGCTTTGACGCTGGGCAGGGGTGACGAGGCCGCCGAGTACAGTTTGGTTTTTGAGGTTATATGTGAAATGTTTATACACTATTTTATTAGTGGTATTGTGGGGTGGAGTCAGGATTTGGAAATGGGAATTCTGGAGCGTCCCGACACCTATTATGTTCTTGCATGTATAATAAACCTGATAAAAGCGTTTACAGGTGGTGGTGATTTTGTCGATGTAATTAATCCTCATTTTATACATAATGGGGTACACGGCTCTAATGTGCGTGCTTTTTTCGGTACGTTGTACATTAATACGTCGATATTTGAATTCATTGTGCTGGTACTGATATTTTCATTTATGATGTATCTGTTGAAAATTTGGATTATGCGCAGTAAGAATATTTTTGTTGCACTTGTCTATTTCTTTTATGCAGGAATGCTTATCATGGGGTGGTTCGAATACTATTTTTACCATTTGCCGTTCTTGGAGGTTCCTGCATGGATATTTATACTTTATTTGCTTTTTAGAGAGCGCGACCCTAAGAATAAAAAGTTTCTCGCGCATGATAAAGTTGTCGATAAATGAATTTTATGATGAAGACCGCAATAATTATATTAAATTGGAAAGGGGCGGATGTTACGATTGATTGTCTGCGTTCGCTTGTTGAGGCCGAGGGCGATTTTTTTGTAGTCGTGGCCGATAATGGCTCGTGTGACGGCTCGGTAGAGAAAATATCGGCATGGCTCGACTCGTCCGAGGTGAAATATAGAAAAGTTGCAGAGGGCAGCGAAGGTAATGTTACCTGTGCATGTGGCGAGGTGTTGCTCTATTCTCTTTGCTGCAACTACGGCTTTGCACGAGGTAACAATATGGGCATAAACCTTGCAATGCAATCGTCGCCTGACAATGTGTTGTTGCTTAACAACGATACTGTTGTATGTAAGGATTTTCTTGTACGCTTGTGCGATTTCCGTTTGTCGCATCCGGAATATACAGTGCTTACTCCGCTTATAAATTTTTACTCCGATAAGCAACGTGTGTGGAACGCCGGTGGTTCTCTGCGTTACGGTTTCCGCAGTTATTATTATGCCGGTTGTACCCCCGAAGATATTGTAGAAAAGGATTATAAAGAGATTTCTTTTGTTACGGGTTGTGCATTGTTTGTTCCCGCCTCCTTGTTGGACGAAAAGAATCGTCTGCTCACCGAGCGTTTCTTTTTTGGAGAAGAGGATTTTGAATTTTCTTTGCGAATGGTGAAGAGTGGGGTGAAGATGGCTTGTGTGCTCGATTCGTTGATATATCACAAAGTCGGTACGTCGTTGAACAAACAACAGAATACGCCCGGAAAAATTTATATTCACTATTTGAATCGTTTTATTGATGTGCGCCAGAATTATTCGCTGCCATTTGTTGTTCTGTGGCGTGCATTTTATATGCTTTATATTGCCTATCTGTTGCGTCGGAAAGGTTGCACCGGCAAGGAAATATTCTCTTTTATAAAAAGATTGTATTCCGAGTCGCGTGTGAAAAACGAGGTTACTTATGATGATTTTATAAAGGCGCTGTCGCAGGATTGGTGCGGAAAGGAGTTGAAAAAATGAAACTGTTTATAATGTCCGATGCCGGCAACGTGCACACTCAACGCTGGGTGACGTCGTTGGCCGCACGAGGAGCCGAAATAATGCTTTTCAGCCTTAGTGATGGCGGAATGAATTTTTACGAAGGTATTCCAAATGTAAAATGTCTCTCTTTCTCGTACAATTCACTTACAAAGAGAAGGTGTGGCGGAAATTCATTCAGCAAATTGAAGTATCTTAATACTGTATCATTTATAAAAAAAGCTATAAAAAGTTTCGCTCCCGATATTATACATGCCCACTTTGCGTCGAGTTACGGCTTGTTAGGAGCATTAGCGGGCAAGCATCCTTACGTAGTCTCCGTGTGGGGTAGTGATGTATACTATTTCCCTCGTATTTCGCCTCTTCATAAATTAATTCTTAAATATAATCTCTCTAAGGCCGATTTTGTATTGTCTACAAGTAATGCGATGGCTGTCGAGACACGACGTTACACCGGTAAAAATCCCGAGATTACTCCTTTCGGTGTTGATGTTGAAAAATTCCGTCCTGTGAGTGATGCTAAGCGTGCCGACGATGAACTTGTTATTGGTACTGTAAAAGCCTTGTGGCCCGTATATGGTATTGATATTCTTATAAGGGCTTTTGCAAAAGTGAAGAGTGCGTTGCACGGCAGACGTGTGAAATTAATCATTGCCGGTGATGGTCCTGAGCTTAAAAATCTTGAGACGTTATGTGAAGAGTTGAATGTTCGTGCCGAAGTTGAATTTGCAGGGCGCATTCCCAACGACAAAGTTGCGCAGTTTATTTCGCGCATGGACGTCTTTGTTGCTCTCTCGCACAACGAGAGTTTCGGTGTTGCGGCTATTGAGGCAATGGCATGTGAAGTTCCTGTGGTTGTTTCGGATGCAGAGGGCTTTTGCGAGGTTGTGCCGGATGGTGTTACAGGTTATGTGGTTCCTCGCGGCGACGATGCTGCTGCGGCTGAAAAAATCATTCATCTGTTGCAGAGCCCCGAACTTGCAAGGGAAATGGGACGTAGCGGACGCAAACATGTTGTGGAAAATTATAGTTGGAGCGTTTCTGTCGATAAGATGATGAATGTGTATGGTAAAATATTGTCGAAAAACAAAGAATAGGTAATATGAGGCTGGTCTGTTTGGTACTATATTATACAATATTGAAATATCTGCCCTCTTCGGCAGGCAGTAACCCTATAAAGCGATTTATAAGAAAATTGCGTAGCAGTGTTGCATGCTGTTGCATGGGTAAGTGTGGCAGAAATGTAAATATAGAAAGAAAAGCCGATTTTGGTTCGGGTGGTAATATTACTATTGGCGATAATTCCGGAATCGGCATAAATTGCAGGGTTCGAGGCCATTTGCAGATTGGTGATAATGTAATGATGGGGCCCGACTGCGTTATTCTTACATCGACCCATAATTTTGAACGGACAGACATTCCTATGATAGCTCAAGGTGGAAAGGCGAGCAAGGTTACCATTGGCGACGATGTGTGGATAGGCACACGAGCCATCATTCTGCCGGGTGTGACAATAGGTAACGGTGTTATTATAGGCGCGGGGGCAGTTGTTACAAAGGATGTTCCCGACTATGCTATTGTGGGCGGTGTTCCTGCGCGGGTTATACGTTTCAGAAAATAGATTTTTTACCAGTTTAAGTTAGCGGCCAATGTCCTGCAAATTAAAGGGATTGCAGGACATTGGCCGCTAACTTGTGGCTGTTATTGGGTAATTGTATTATTACTGTCCGATAAAACTTTTTTAAAGGAACAAAAAAATAAGGGCTAATTCCA
>CAZXIQ010000064.1:0-8838 GCA_964640785.1 uncultured Bacteroidaceae bacterium
GAAATTCAGAAAGACCAAGAGAATGCTTATAAATACACCGATAAAGGTAACCTTGTGGCTGTAATTTCTAATGGTACTGCTGTTCTTGGACTTGGCGACATTGGCGCGCTCAGCGGCAAGCCTGTGATGGAGGGAAAAGGATTGCTTTTCAAAATTTATGCCGGTATTGATGTCTTTGATATTGAGGTAGACGAAAAAGACCCCGATAAGTTCGTAGAGGCTGTCAAGGCAATTTCGCCCACTTTCGGAGGTATCAACCTTGAGGATATTAAGGCGCCCGAATGTTTCGAAATTGAGCGTCGATTGAAAGATGAACTTGATATTCCTGTGATGCACGACGACCAACATGGTACTGCTATTATTTCAGCAGCCGGATTGTTGAATGCACTCGAGGTTAATGGTAAGAATATTGAAGATGTAAAGGTTGTTGTGAATGGTGCAGGTGCGGCCGCCATTTCTTGCGCACGACTCTATGTGTCGGTGGGTATAAAGAAAGAGAATGTGGTGATGCTCGATAGTCGTGGCGTAATAACAGCCGATCGTCCTTCGCTCACTCCCGAGAAAAAGGAGTTTGCAACTACACGCACAGATATTCACACATTGGAGGAGGCTATGGTTGGTGCCGATGTATTCTTGGGACTTTCAAAAGGAAATATCCTTTCGCAAGACATGATACGTTCGATGGCCAAAGACCCCATTGTTTTTGCTCTTGCCAACCCTGTGCCCGAGATTACATACGAGGAGGCTATGGCGAGCCGTCCCGATGTGCTTATGAGTACAGGTCGTTCGGATTATCCTAACCAGATTAATAATGTTATTGGTTTCCCATATATTTTCCGTGGTGCGCTCGATACGGCTGCAAAAGCTATCAACGAAGAAATGAAGATTGCTGCGGTACGTGCTATTGCTGCACTTGCCAAACAGCCTGTTCCTGAGATTGTGAACAAGGTTTATCATGTGAACAACCTCAGTTTCGGTCGCGACTATTTTATTCCGAAACCCGTAGACCCTCGCTTGCTTACCGAGGTTTCCACAGCAGTGGCAAAAGCTGCCATAGAGAGTGGTGTTGCGCGCAAGGTTATCACTGATTGGGAAAAATACAAAGAGGGTCTTCTCGAACTTATGGGTCGCGAGTCTAAACTGACACAGCAGATACACGATACGGCTCGCACCAATCCTCAACGTGTGGTATTTGCCGAGGGTATGCACCCTGCTATGCTCAAGGCTGCCGTAGAGGCTAAGGCTATGGGAATATGTTATCCTATACTTTTAGGTAACGAAGAGCGCATTGAGAAACTTGCTGCCGAGCTTGACCTTAGTCTCGAAGGCATTGAGATTGTCAATTTGCGTCACGACCGCGAGGCTTCGCGTCGCGAGAAGTATGCAAGAATACTTACCGACAAACGTCAGCGCGAGGGTTATACTTACGAAGAGGCCAACGACAAGATGTTTGAACGTAACTATTTTGGTATGATGATGGTTGAGGTTGGCGATGCTGATGCGTTCATCACCGGTGTTTACACAAAATACTCGAATACCATTAAGGTTGCTCGTGAAGTTATCGGTCTTCAGCCCGGATTTGACAATTTTGCTACGATGCACATTCTCAACTCTAAAAAGGGAACATACTTTGTTGCCGATACATTGATTAACCGCCATCCTTCCAAGGAAATAATGAAAGATATTGCACGTCTGTGCGAAAAATCGGTTCGTTTCTTCAATCATACACCTATTATGGCAATGGTTTCTTATTCGAACTTCGGTACTGACAAGGGTGGTAGCGCCGAAGCTGTTCACTCTGCCATTGAGGAGTTGCAACGCGAACATCCCGATTGGGCTATCGACGGTGAGATGCAGGTTAATGTGGCGATGGATAAGGAATTGCGTGATACTAAATATCCATTTACCCGTCTTAAAGGTCTTGATGTTAATACTCTTGTCTTCCCTAACCTTACCTCGGCCAATGCGTCGTATAAATTTGTGCAGGCTATGAGCCCCGACACTGAGGTTATCGGCCCCATCCAGATGGGATTGAACAAGGCTATCCACTTTATTGACTATGAAAGTTCTGTGCGTGACATTGTGAATGTTACGGCTGTTGCTGTTATTGATGCAATGGTGAACAAGAATAGATAGAATATTGATTTTGTATGTGTTCTAAAAAAGCTGCGCAAAAATAAAAATTTTGCGCAGCTTTTTTAGAACACTATTTTACTTCTGTTTCTTTCCATAATCTTTTCTTAGAGAAACTGCTTTGTCGGTAGGAAAATCAGCCGGAACGGGTTGAGTAACCTTTCCTGTTGCTGCCCATTCTGCTCCGCGCAGAAGCAGTGTCTGGAATCCCGCGCATTGCATGGCCGGGTTGTTGTCTAATGTGGGGCCGCAGTGTCCCAACATTATGTGAAAGATGCGGGCTTTTCCGTAGTCTACTGTAAAAACCAATGGTTCTTCACGTCCCGAGCCACCGGTGTTTTTATCGGCTTTTCCCGAGTAGAGTAGCTCTTTTATATTTGCCGGTCCTCGCATGCGGTCGTACATTTCGTCCTGTGCGTGCATCCAATTATCGGGCAGATTCTTGGTTATTGGGTGTCGGTTGTTCTGGCAGTGCATGGGATATTCTCTTTGTTGGCCATGTGAACCGCCGGGTCCCGGGGAGTTGTCGAGTATGGGCTTGCCATCTTCAATGTAATAGTAGGGCCCCGATTTTTCGTTTCGTCCTTCCCAACCACCGAGAGCTATTATTTTGTTATATTCTTCCCATTTGGCAAAGGCGTTGTCGGCTGCGTGATAGATGATAACTCCACCGCCTTTCTGTACATATTCAAGAAAGGCGCTGTCGGTCTTTTCATTCCAACTGTCGCCATTGTAGTCGAGTAGTACAACGTCGTATTTGTCGAATTGAGGAGAGAAACTCTTCATGTCTCCACCGGCGGTGGGTGTCAGTGCTACGTCTGTGGTGAACATTTTGGAATTGTCCAAAATCTCTTTTATGGCTATGTGGCTTACTTTCCAATTATGATTATTCTGCCCCGATACTATCAATGCTTTGATGGGCTTGTTGCTGCAACTGAAAAGTGTTGAGATTAGTGTGGCAACCAAGAAAAATTGTATAGTGTTTCTCATAATTATTGGTATTTAGTATCCTAATTCGTATGGTTGCTTTACTGCGGGCACTCCTTCGCTCATCCACTTAGGCATTGGTGAGCCTTTAAGGTAGTGGTCGAAGAATTGTTTCATACGTATTTGAAAATCTACCGAATTGGGGTATTTTGTAGGCCAATGTGGCTCGCCTGTATAGTTGAGCAACCATGCGCGTTTGCCTAATCGTTTGAGTGCTACGAAATATTCTATACCTTGGTACCAAGGCACGTGACCATCTTGGTCGTTGTGCATGATGAGGATGGGTGTTGTCACTTTCTCCATTGTAAATAGTGGTGAACTTTCGTGGTAACGCTCGGGGTGGCTCCACGGCGTGCCTCCCAAACGACTTTGTGTGTGTTCGTATTGGAAAGAGCGTGCGCGTCCGCTGCCCCAACGTATGCCGCCGTATGCGCTGAACATGTTTACTACGGGGGCTCCCGATTCTATGGCTGCGAATCGGTTGGTGCGTGTGGCAAGGTAGGCTACCTGATAGCCGCCCCAACTGTGGCCTTGTGCGCCTATGCGTGTAGAGTCGATGTAACCTCGGGTGAGCAGTGTGTCAATTCCCGACATTACGCAGTTGTAACAGCTTTTGCCCGGGTAGCCGCCACCGTAACGTACGTCGGGGTTGAAGATGATGTATCCGTCGCTGAGGTATGTGGTGTAATCTACTGTTGAGCGGTTAGGCTGTGGGGCGCGGAAGTTGTGCATATTCTCGGAATTGCGTTCGTAGAAGTTTACTATCATCGGGTATTTTTTATTTGGGTCGAAATTGGCTGGCTTGTATAGTAGACCTTCCAATTTTATTCCGTCGTATGATTCCCATGAGACTAACTCTACGTCGTTCCAAATGAATGCTTTTTGTTGTTCTATGCCTTGTGTAAGCTGACGGCTTTTCTTTAGGGAAGCGTCGGCAGCCCAAACGTCGGGGTATGTTTTTGTATTTTCGCGTGTGTAGATGTATTTCTCGGCGTTGCGTGCTTTTGTAAGATTGGCGTATCGGTAGCTGCCCTTGGTTATCTGTTTGGGATTGTTGGGCGAGGATAGCTTGCTGTAATAGAATTGTGTGGTTTTATCTGTTTCGTTGAATCCCGAGAGGATTGCCTGATTTTTTGTGTCGATGAATGTCTCGTCGTGGTTGGTGCGCAGATAACGGTATCTGACTTTGTTGCTGCGTCCGTTTTTCGTTATCTTAATAGGTTGTCCTATGCTCTCGGGGTGGAATTGCCAGATGTCGTAACGGTCATATAGAAGTATTGCAGCATCGTCTTTTGTCCATCCGGCGTATCCGTGCGGAGCGGGGTAGTCGGGCATGTCATTTTCTTCGTCCCAAGCTGTGAATGTGTCGGGGGTTGTGAGTCGTATGAGCTGATTTTTTTCTGTTTGCAAATTTACGGTGTACCAACAACTGTCGGTGGGGTTGTAGCCTATTGCGTATTTATTGCTTGGCGATATACGGTAGTATGTATAATCGGCCGAAACAATGGGTGTGCGTTTGCCGGTTGTGAGCGACACTTTGTAGTAGTCGTTGCGTGTGCGTCCTTCCCACATTGATGATAGTGAGTAGGGGTGCGAGGTTGAGAGTATTGCCCACTCGCCGACTCCGTGTGTCGGCAGTTGTATGTTGGGTAGTGATGTATCGGAAAGCTGAGTGAGTTTTTTCTCGTCAATGTCGTAGACTGCTGTGTAACTGCGCTTAAGCTCGCTGTTTAAGTTGTATTTTTGTACGGTGTATTGCACCGGTTCGTCCCAGCTCCACACTTGAACATTGGGGCGGTTGCTTTCCAATATTATTGTGTCTTTTTCGAGTGGTTGTGGAGCTGTACCGAGGAATATGCGTTTAGTGTCTTTTGAGAACCACGGATGGTAGTTTGGGCTTATTATCCAATCCTTGGGCAGACCTGCTGTGGCACGCGTGATTATTTCGCGGGCAGTGTCGCCATCCTCTGATAGCCACAGGCTCATTGTGCGGTTGCTCTCTTTGGGTGTTTCGGTGTATAGGAATATTATTTTTTTGCCATTTTCGCTTATTGTGATGTTACGAAAATTTTCTTTACCGGATTTTACAAGTGTGGGCAGTGTGTCGCCTTTGTGCCATATGTAAAGCCCCGGTTTTCTGCCGCCTGCTGTGTCTTTTGTCGTATAGTATAGTGTTGGACTTTTTTTGGCAAATGAGTAGCTTGTAACTTTTGGTAGCCCGATTGTTTCTTTGCTGTGTAATATTCTGAGTGTCAGTGCCGAATCCTTGTGTATGCGTTGGTAGGCAATAATGTCGTGCGACTCGGACAGACGATAGGTGGCGAGTGAGTCTATATGCCATTCGTTGCCGTCGTTAAGGCTGAGAATGGTAAGTTTGTCCATTGGCATTTTTTTTTGCCTTTTTCAATTTAAGGGAGTCGGTAAGCAGTAGTGCGGGTACCTCTTTTATAATGGCATATTGTGACGAGGATGAGAATCGTAATTCGTTAGCCGGAGAATATGTTTTTTCTTTCTTACCCTTTATGGTGTATAGTTCGACACGTGAATCGCCTCGCCATGGGGTGAAAATTGTGGCCACCCATTTGCCATCGTCCGAAATACTGCGCGATGTTATGCGTTGCCATTTTTCGACGTCGTTGATTGTGATACTTCTTTGTGCGTGTGTAGCAAGAAGTGTTGAGGATAGTAAAATTCCTGTGAGTAGTAGTTTAAAATGTCTCATATTGTGTTTAGGAGTTGTTTAATTTTCTAAAAAAAGTTTTTTGGTTTTATTGCTTTTAAGTTTTACAAAGATAGGTCATTTTTCTTGTTTTTTGTTTTAGAAATTCAAAGAGTTTTTTTAAGCAGTTTCTTAAAACTACATATAAAAATTCATGGGGTACATTATTAAGAATGTACCCCATGAATTTTTGTTAAACTTCGACAGGTAGTGAACTTTTCCATTTTTCGGCGTAACTTTCGAGTATGTTGCGAATGTTTTTGCCTATGGTTGCATAATCCTGTTCGTCAAGGTTGGCGAGTGAGACACGTACGCTCCATTCGGGGCCGTCGAATCCTCCACCGTTAAGTACCACAAGTGATGTTTCTGTTGCGAGCCGAAATACAACGTCTAATGGGCTGTAATTGAATTTGAGATAGTCGACAAATTCTTCGCCATAATATTTTTTCGCCCACACGAGAAGGTCTATTTCGGAATAGTAACCGGCACGAGTGGGGTCGGGTAACAGTGTGAATCCCATGCTTTTCCACAATGTTTGCAAGCGCGACGATATTAGCCGGTGCATTCCTTCGCGGAATTTGTCGCCCGAGCGACTGTCGATGATGGAGTATAGTGCGAACAAGCTCATCTGAAATTGTTGGGGAAGCGACAGGCCGCTTGTGTGGTTGAGTGCAACCTGACGGCTGTCAGCTACCATACGGTCGATGAATCGCATGTTTTCTACGTCGCTGCGTATGCTGCCGTATCTTTTCTGAAGTTCGCTCTTGCGCTTGCGTGGCAGGCGTCGCAAAAGTTCGTCGAAAATGTTGTCTCGGTGCATGGCTGTTACAGCGAGACGCCATCCTGTGGCTCCGAAGTATTTAGAGAATGAATAGACACAGATGGTGTTGTGGGGCAGTTGTGCCAATAGCGACTGGAACCCCGGCACGTATGTTGCATATACGTCGTCGGTTACTATCATCAGATTGGGGTTCCATCGTTTCACAATATCCACTATCATAGCCACGCTTTTTTCGTCCATCATGTAGCTTGGCGGGTTACTGGGGTTCACAACAAACAGGGCTTTATATTCCGGGTCGCGTAATTTGTTTATGGCCTTTTCGTTGTATTGCCATAGGTGCAGACCATCTTCGCTCATGCGGTCGGCGGGAATGTTTGTCACTTTGAATTTATACCTCTCGAGTTCGGGAATCTCGATGTATGGGGTAAAGACAGGGGTCATCAGTGCTATTCGGTCGCCTTTGTGCAACAGGAAATTTTGTTCGAGTGAGTCGAATATGTAGCACATTGCTGCTGTGCCTCCTTCGGTGGCAAACAGGTCGAACTCACCTTGTGGGGGACGTCCGGCACACAATTCTTGTGCAAGATAGTCGCGGGTTATTATTTCGGTGTATTTCAGTATACGGTCGGGAACGGGGTATTGGTTGCCAACAACACTTTCGGACCATTCGTGTATAAGTTCGTCGGGGTTTGCCTTATGCTCTTCGAGCATGTAACGGTAACATTCTGCAAGAAATTTTCCTTCGTTTGTGCGGCTGTTCTCTGCAAGAAACTCTTCGAAACGTTTGGCTATTCCTGCTTTTTGCGGAACGCCTGCAATGCCGTCGTTTCTTTCGAAATTGAGTTTGCACTCTTTTATTCCGAATTTTCCGAACATGAAAAATGCCTCTCGTGGTGTGACTGCTGTCCAGTTAGGGTTTCCGCGACCTGCGTTGAGCATCATGTGCATACTTTTTTTAATCCTTTCGTCGGCAAGCTCTATCAAACGGTTCTTAAGTTCGAAAGGGCTTATTTTTTCCATCTCTTTGCCGAAAGAGGGAACCTCGCTTTTGTCTCTGAGTAATTGGTTCATGGTTGATGTATTTAATGTATTAATAATACTATGACTACTCCCCAAAGTATAAGTAATGTGTTGCCTACTGCGTAGGTTACAGTATAGCCCAGAGCCGGTGTTTCGCTGCCTATTGCCTCTTGTACAGCTCCTATGGCAGCGGTTGTTGTTCGCGCTCCGCAACAGCAACCTAACGCTATTGCCGGATGGAATTTGAACCAATGGGCTGCAATGTATAACCCTAAAATCAGCGGTAAACTGGTTACTACAATTCCGGCGCAAAATAGTGAGAAACCTATTTCGCGGAACCCTTGAACAAAGCCCGGGCCTGCACTTATTCCCACAACTGCTATAAATATATTAAGCCCCATGTTGTTAAAGACCCATAAGGCTGCCTCGGGTATTGCGCCCATTGTCGGCCGACGCGAGTGCCACAGGCCGAATAACAGTCCTGCAATCAGTGCGCCGCCACTTGTGCTCAGGCTTATCGGTACTCCGCCAATGTGTAACGTTAGCACTCCTACCAAGCAACCTGCCACTATGCCCAACGTAAGAAACACTACATCGGTGGCATTTGTCGCCGGGTCGGGGTAGCCGATAGCTTTTGCAGCCGGCAGGACATCGAATTTTTTGCCTACAAGCTCAATAGTGTCGCCTGCGTTTATGATTGTTGCCGGAAAGACGGGAATGTTTATTCCTATGCGGGTGATGCGACGTATGCTGACACCGTGCATGAATTTCTCTTGTCGCAACTGTGAGACACTTTTACCATCGTATGATGGGTGGCCGTCTCTTTTTTTGTTTCCTGTGACAAGCACGCGCAGTTGCATGATAGGAAAATCGAGTAATGTCTCGTCATCAACCTCGTTGCCTATCCACTCCTCCTCACCTATGGCATATTCGCGTCGGCCGGTGAGAACAACCTCGTCGCCCGGAACAAGAATAGTTTCGGGGGTAACATCGTTTATTATTTTTGTTGCTTTGCGTATGCGTTCAACAAAAAGACGTTTCTCTTGTGATGCAAAAAACTCTTCAAGTTCGGACACTGTACGTCCATCCTCGAACCAACTATTGGTTATTTTGTATGCGCGAAAAACAACAGGACGTTCGGCTGTTGATATTCCCGGCTCTTCGCCAATGTTACTGCCCATCTTTTTCTCAAGTTCCT
>CAZXIQ010000065.1:0-8752 GCA_964640785.1 uncultured Bacteroidaceae bacterium
AGTTCGTATCTTGAACCCTGTAATCTCTATTTACACAAAATTATGGATAGTCCCCGTTATTTATAGAAATGTGAAAGGTCGTCGGTAAAGTTTTTGCTTTTGTTGCTTGTGCGCACCATTACTGCACTGTCCGGCCAATAGGCAATGGCTCTCTCTGTCTTGAAAATTAAGGTGTTGTTACTCTTAAGCTCCAAACTAATGGCATAGTCGCATGTATCTGCGCTGTTGAAAAAGTTCATACGCGAATTAGCGAATGTGCCGTGTGCGGTGTTTCCGCTTTTGGGAATTGCCAATCGCGCTTGTGGAATAATTCTTTCTCGATTGTCATACTCGGCGGTTTGTATTTTCCTGCCGCCGAGAAAAATACCGCCCATAGCCACCAATAAAGAGTCGTTCCTTTCACCGATGCTGATATTGAATTTTTGCCATGTGCCGTTCTTTTCCCATCCCCATTCGCCAACAAAGGGAGTAGGTGTCTTTCCGACAATGTTAAAATTATTAGATTTATTTATTTTAATGTCGGGTATAAGATTATTTTCCTTGAAGATGTCAGTAGTCTCTGTTGAAAATTTTTGATTCTCATTGCTTCTGCGTACGAGTGTCGCGCTGTCCGGCCAATAATTTGTGTTTCCGTATATTTTGTATGTGAGTGTGTCGAGTGTTTTTAGTTCAAAAATAAGTTTGTAATATTCATTATGTGGGTATAAATGAAAAATGCTGAAGTATTGGTTTATAATATGTCCGATTGCTTTATTGCTTTTTGAGGGTACGGCTATACAGGTATGTGGAATTATATTGCCTTTTTGGTCTTTACGAGGGCTTTCTGTTATGTGGGATTCTTTTTTTCTTTCCCAGTGAAATGCCACTAATAAAGAGTCGTTCCTTTCACCGATGCGCACGGACAGGCTTTGTATGGAGTCGTTGTCAATGACATTTTCCCAATAACCGATGAAAGGCGATAGAGTGTTGCCCTCAACGTCTGCTTGCTTTTTGTTTCCGTTGCATGCTATTATGCTTAGTGTAAAAAGTAACAGTGTAATTCTTTTCATGATGCTTAATTTAAAAATGTTTGCTTTTAAATGTTGTATCACAACCACATTTTCGACCAATATCGTTTATGCGGTTAAACCAACCTTCTATAAAATGTCTTTGTTCAGGATATCTGTCTACTATGTTGTCGCAATGTTGGGCGCGATATTTCTGTATTTCTGTTTTTAACCATTTTTCGTTAACGGAATTTACAGCGTTATTGGTTTTTTCTCCGATATAGCCATCAGGAATTAAATTGTGACCTTTTTTATTTAATATATGTTGTAAGTTTGTAATCGCAATATAAGGGCCAGAGTGAACAGAAAAATCGTGAACTAATTTCATAATATTCGTATTGTCTAATAAACCAAAGCCGTATATATCCCACTCTGCTTTGTATAGTTTTATAGCATCATTATTTGTTAAATATTTGACGTCATTAACAGATATACCTGCTTTATTTTTATATGTATCAAGAAACTTTTGTGTAATTCCCATGTTTGTTTTTCCTCCTCTGTCAAGTGGGTTGTTTACAAATCCTCCTTCGTAATTTAAAGTTGTT
The DNA here is from genome assembly GCA_964640785.1 of uncultured Bacteroidaceae bacterium. Taxonomy (GTDB): domain Bacteria; phylum Bacteroidota; class Bacteroidia; order Bacteroidales; family Bacteroidaceae; genus HGM04593. The sequence goes on from CAZXIQ010000065.1 coordinate 1,592, forward strand.
GGAATTGTTTTATAGAATAGTGAATCACTACGTTGCTTTCTTGTATTGTTAATGATGTTTGTTCCACTGTTTTTGTGTTGTTTATTTTTATTATAAAAAAATCGTTGTTAAGTCTTATTTTAGAAAAGCTACCATTATCTTTATACTTTATAAGATGGTATATGGTATTATCCATATTTCCGTTAAATAAATATGGAAACATCTCTCTTAAAGCTTGGTTATTTTTTCTTTCTCGTATAATGTCATCTATATTATCAGAATTATATTCTTCTGAAACGTTGAAAATTTCATTGTTATTATTCATATTCCAAAATTTTAAATTAATAATACAAAAGTACATCATAAATACAGATGGATGTTTGTAGAATTAACATATTCTATTATTGGATTTATTAATTTTCAATGCATTTAATTTCTAAGCTTTGTATAGTATGCTTTTCAGATGGCGATAGGCAAATTGGCATTCGAGGCATCTTTTCTTGTTGCAATACTCTTTTTTTAGTTGTATCAGTGCCTGACTGTCGGCTGCGCAGTTTGCATTTATTCCCATCTTGGCCCAACTGCGTATTATGCCGTTGTCTTCGGGGGGTAACAGGTGCAGGTGGCTCTCGGCTTTGTTGCACAGGCCGGTGTCTTTGCGGTGTTTGCCGTAGGAGTATAGTATGGGAACGATGGTGTTTATTATCAGCAGATGCAGGTGTTTGGTGCTGATGGTCTCGGGCTTGCCGGCTATGGTGGTGCTGCCAAAGTGTGTGCGGTTGCTCCAATATCCTTTTAGCGGTGTTTGTAACAGCCTTTTTAGTTCGTCGAGGGTGTCACATTCGGCTATGCTCGAAATGCTGACGGTGCTTTTGTGGTACATTGCTGCCAGACGTGCTATGCGTGTGTGGGGCGTGCCTGTACCTCCGCTGCGCCATATTGTGTGGTCGGCTTGTTGCAGGTTGAACTTGGTGGATAGAAATTTGTACTCTTTTTTCAGTTCTGTGTAGTAGGGTGTTCTTTCGGCTTCCACTCGGTAGTATTCGGGTATGCTGTCTGTCTCCAAAAGTCCTGCCTGCCCGAAAAAGACTGCCTCTATCTGCATCAGGTTGTCGCGGTGCTTGCCCAGTGCCGTCAGGTCTAATATGTTTGCCCATTTTTCGAATGCGTCGCCTTGTATCCCGAATCCGAAGTTGCGGGCAAGGGTGCGAAAGAGGGTCTCTTCCCATCGTTTGTCGCTTAGGTTGTGTGTGGCGGTTATGCGGCGGGCTTTGTCCTCTATGCGCTCTACAAGCAGACGCGACAGATAGCTGTTTATGTGCAGGGTGTCGGTGGTGCTTATTGTTTCCACACATGGTTGTTTGCCGCAGCTTATTGCGAGATATTCATCGTCGAACAGTTTGCTTGTCGTTATCGGCAGGGTTGTGTCGGGGGTGGTGGGGCAGATGTTGTCGGATGAGACGATGCTTAGTATTGCATCATCGTCGTGCCCGGCGGGTTCTATTGTTATGTTGCCGCTGCGCTCGCATCCGTCTGTTTTTATGCAGGCGTTTCGGAATAGGTGGCTGTTTCTATCCTCTTCGCCTGAATTTATTATTTCAATGTTTTTGCCCGAGAGGGTTTGCAGTTGGTTGTGTGGCACCATTCTGTACCTCCAGATATATTGTAGAATATCTCTTTTGTTCATAATCGGCGATGCTATTTTTCTGTTTGGGTTTTTTTCTCCTCGGGGTAGCTGATGCGTGTGTGGTAGATGGCCTTAAGACGCTCTTTGAATGTTGTTTTTATTGTGTCGATGTCCTTGAATGTGAGTGGTGCAAGGCTGAACTGTCCATTCTCGAGCTGTGCATCTATTATTTTGTCCACAAGTACGTTGATGTTGCTCTCGGTGTACTCTTTGAGACTGTGCGACGCGGCTTCTACGCTGTCGGCCATCATCAGTATTGCCTGTTCGCGTGTTTTTGGTTGCGGCCCGTCGTATGTGAAGAGCTTTTCGTCAATCTCTTCATCGGGGTGGGCGTTTTTATATGTTATATAGAAATATCCTGTTTTTGATGTGCCGTGGTGGGTGGTGATAAAGTCTTTTATGGTTTGTGGCAGATGGTGGGCGCGGGCTATTGCAATGCCGTCTTTTACATGTTGCAGAATTATTTGTGCGCTCTCTTCGGGTGACAGGCGGTTGTGCGGGTTTATGCCTCCGCTCTGATTTTCGGTGAAGTATATTGGGTTCTTTATTTTGCCAATGTCGTGGTAGAGCGCACCGGTACGCACCTCTATGCTGTTTGCGCCTATGCGTCTTGCAGCTTCGGCTGCAAGGTTGCCCACCTGCATGGAGTGCTGGAATGTCCCCGGCGCATCCTGCGACAGTTTTCCAAGAAGTTCGTTGTTGATGTTTGATAACTCTATAAGTGTTACCGCCGATGTGAATCCGAATATTTTTTCTATGGCAAACATCAGCGGGTAGACTATGAGCAGCAGTCCTCCGCTTATAAGAAAGTAGACGTATGTACTCAGGCTTATTTTTTCAATGCTGTTCTCGGTTACAAGTTCGTAGGCGAAACATACAAATGCGTGGCTGATGAGAATGATGAACACTGTGCGGAACAGTTGCGAACGTGCCGTAAGTTCGCGCAAACTGAATACGGCAGCGGCGCCGCCGGCTATCTGCACAAGTATGAAAATGTGTGGCGCCGACAGCATTGTAGAGCAGATGAATGTTTGTATGATGTGTGCCATGAATGCTGTGCGCGAATCAACAAAAAGACATAATAACACCGGTACCATTGCAAAAGGTACCATGAATACATTGCCTGTGTGTGTGCGCACCATTGAGCCTACGGTTATGCAGAAAATGGTGATGAGCAGAAATATCAGAATGAATTTATTCTGCTGTCTCAAATAGATGGGGCGGTATATGTTTATAAAAAATACCATTCCCAGCAATGCCATTGTGGTTATCAGTATCTGTCCCAAGAGGGTCAGGCCTGTGTGGCGGTTCTCGTTGGTGCGTTTGTCCCATTCGTATCGGTACGATTGCAGTGTCTGGTAAAGTTTTTCATCGACAATGTCGCCTCGGCTGATGATTTTTTGCCCTTTCTGCACAATGCCGTCGCTCAGCGAGACGGATGCTTCCAGCTCTTTCAGTGCCAAATTGGTCTTTACCGAGTCGTAGATGATGTTGGGCTGTATGTACTCTTCGAGTTTCAGCATGCTCAATATCTCTTTAGGCAGTGTGTCGTTGTAGGTGAGCTGTTCGTACACCGATTTTATTGTGTTCAGGTTGTCTATGTTTGACGAAAGGGCAATGTTTCCGCTGATTATCTTGATGTTGTGCAGGCTGTCGCGCTTTATTCTTTCGGAACTTTCCAACGAGACAATGCCGCGTTTGTAGGCGTTGATGAGACGCTGGCGGTAGGTGTTGTACTGTTGAGGCGTAATAAGTTCGGAATAATTTTTGCTGTAATCGCGAGCGAATCTGCCAACGGCTTTTTCGGTGGCCGAACTGTCCAAATTGAAATATGGCTGAAAATTTCTGAACAAACTGTCGCGTTCGGCCTCTACCTTTTCGTTGCTTTTGTAAACGGGAAAATCAAAATCGGACATCAACTGACCGTAACTCCAAGGTGTGTTTATGCTGAAGTGGTAGTTGAAATTTGTATCGCGCGGCATAAAGTATACAATAAGTGCTATGCAGGCTGCTATCAACAATGCCTCGATGATGGTGCGGTGTCTCAGTTTTAACATGTTTAATGTTTTTTTAGAATCCTAATTATTTTTTTCAACTCCCGAAAGTACAAAAAAAATAGGTAATTAGTGTAAGGATGGCGTAAAATATGTAGGTTTTTTGTTGTTTTTAAAAACTTTTGTACCTTTGTTTCGGATTTATGTCGTTATTTTGTTCGGTTTTTAGAAATTTCGCATGAATGAAAAACCGTCAGCGACGACAGAAATAAATATATGTTAAAATTAAATTCGTATATTGTTTATGAATAACCGAAGAATAAGAGTGCGTTTCGCGCCCAGCCCGACAGGCCCTTTGCACATAGGTGGCGTAAGAACTGCTTTGTATAACTACTTGTTTGCCAAACAGCATGGTGGCGATTTTATTTTCCGTCTCGAAGATACTGACTCGAACCGCTTTGTCGAGGGAGCCGAGGAGTATATACTCGAATCTTTCAAATGGCTCGGCATAAAATTTGACGAGGGTGTGTCGTTCGGCGGCGAACATGGTCCGTACAGACAATCGGAAAGAAGAAAAATTTATAAAAAATATGTAAAAATATTGCTTGACAGCGGCAAGGCTTATATTGCGTTCGATACTCCCGAGGAACTTGACAAAAAACGTGCCGAAATAGAGAATTTCCAGTATGACGCTTCTACCCGCATGATGATGCGCAACTCTCTTTCGATGACTGCCGACGAAGTGCAACAGCTTATCGACGCAGGCAGTAAATATGTTGTGCGTTTCAAAATTGAACCGGGGGAAAAGGTTGTTGTGAACGACATTATACGCGGCGCGGTAACCATTGACTCTTCTATTCTCGACGATAAAGTGTTGTATAAGTCGGCCGACGAACTGCCTACTTATCATCTTGCCAACATTGTGGACGACCATTTGATGGAGGTTTCACATGTTATTCGTGGCGAGGAGTGGTTGCCTTCGGCGCCTCTTCATGTGCTGCTTTATCGTGCCTTCGGTTGGGAGGATACAATGCCGGCTTTTGCCCATCTGTCGTTGTTGTTGAAACCCGAGGGTAACGGAAAATTAAGTAAACGCGACGGCGATCGTCTGGGCTTTCCTGTCTTTCCACTTGAGTGGAAAGACCCTGCAACAGGTGCAGTATCATCGGGTTACCGCGAGGCAGACTATTTGCCCGAGGCGGTGATAAATTTCCTTGCTCTGCTTGGATGGAACCCCGGTGACGACGTGGAAATGATGTCTCTTGACGAACTTGTGGAAAAGTTCGACCTTTCGCATTGCAGCAAGGCCGGTGCCCGTTTCGATTACAAAAAAATGATATGGTTCAACCACGAGTATATTATTAAAAAGGACGACAAGGATATTGCTGAACTTTTTGCTCCGGTTGTTAAGTCGCATGGCGTTGATGTGGACATGGAGACGCTTACAAAAATTGTGTCACTGATGAAGGGGCGCGTGAATTTTGTTCACGAGCTTTGGGAGGCTTCGAATTTTTATTTCATCGCTCCCGCGACATACGACGAAAAGACTGTGAAGAAACGCTGGAAGGCCGATTCGGCTGCTAAGATGGGTGAACTTGCGGCTCTGCTTGAGTCTCTCGACGATTTTTCCATCGAGAATCAAGAGGCTCGCGTGAAAGAGTGGATAGAGGGCAAGGGCTACTCGCTTGGCGAAATAATGAACGCTTTCCGTCTTGCGCTTGTGGGCGAGGGCAAGGGTCCGCAAATGTTCGATATTTCGGGCATACTGGGCAAGGAAGAGACACTTGCACGTTTGCAACGGGCAATAGAGGTGCTCGGATAGGGTGTGCCCTTTGTTCCGGTGCCTGTTTGCCGGTAAAATGGTGTTATTTTTTAGGAATTGAATGTTGTTAAGAACAGCTTTTTAACGATGTATAGCATACTTATATATCTTTATATAGCCGGTATAAAATTGGCTGCTCTTTTTGGGCATCGCAAGGCGAAATTGATGATAGAGGGGCATAAGAATGTTTTTCCGCTGCTTTCGGAACGCTTGTGCGACGGTGTAAAATATTTTTGGTTCCACGTGTCGTCGTTGGGCGAGTTTGAGCAGGGGCGTCCCATTATAGAACGTTTGCGCGAGACTCACCCCGAGTATAGAGTGGTGCTCACGTTTTTTTCTCCTTCGGGTTACGAGGCGGCAAAAAAATATCAGTCGGCCGATGTGATCTGTTACCTGCCGTTCGACACACGTCGCAATGTGGCGCGCTTTCTGGACTTGGTGAAGCCGCAAAAGGCATTTTTTATAAAATATGAATTTTGGCCTAACTTTTTGCGTGGGTTGAAACGCAGAAATATTCCTGTGTATAGCGTTTCGTCTATTTTTCGCGAAAATCAGGTGTTTTTTAAAACGTTCGATTGGGGCTATCGTAAAACTTTGCGTTGTTTCAATCATCTTTTCGTGCAAAATAAAAAATCCAAAGAACTGCTTGCCGGCATTGGTATTGACAATGTTACGGTCATTGGCGACACACGTTTCGACAGAGTGGTGAAGATTGCTGCTGATGCCAAGCAGCTTGCGCTTGTCGAAACTTTTGCACAAGGCAATCGTGTGTTTGTGGCCGGTAGTTCATGGGGCCCTGACGAGGATATTTTCCTGCGCTATTTTAACGAACATCGTGGCAAATGGAAACTTATAATTGCATCGCACGAGGTTACGGAAACAAGGCTTTCCGATATTCAAAGCAAGTTTAAAGGTACGTGCGTGCGCTACACTCAGGCTTCGATGGATGATGTGAAAAGTGCCGATTGCTTGTTGGTGGATTGTTTCGGATTGCTCTCTTCCATATACCGATACGGTGAGGTTGCCTATGTGGGCGGCGGGTTCGGAGTGGGGGTACATAACCTGCTCGAGGCAGCAGTTTATTCCATGCCTGTGTTCTTTGGCCCCAATAACAAAAAGTTCCAAGAGGCGGCGAAATTAAAAGAGTGTGGCGGTGGTATAGAAATTTCCGATTATGCAGCGTTTGAGCAGATGATGGATGCCTTTGCCTCGGATGTTGCCGTGCTTAAAAAGGCCGGTGATGCTGCCGGAAGGTATGTTGCCGGCAACAGTGGTGCGACGCAAAAATTGTTGCGAGCATTGAATTTGCTTTAGGCGAGTTTAACGACAAACTTTGAAAAGCAGAATGCCTTAATAAAACATTGTTAATAATGCGCTCTATTAGCGGAATATTATTAACTTTGCAAACGGAACTTTGCGAATATGCACTGCACTCGCAATGCAGTTGAGTATAAGAATTTTCAAACCTTTTAAAAAATAGAATAATATGCAGTTTCTTACAAATGAAAAATTGGTGATTGTCGGCGCAGCCGGAATGATTGGTTCTAATATGGCTCAGTCTGCTTTGATGATGGGCTTGACAACTAATCTTTGTCTTTACGATGTATTCTCGCCCGAGGGTGTGGCCGAGGAAATGCGTCAGAGTGGTTTTGACGAAGTGAACATTACAGCAACAACCG
>CAZXIQ010000066.1:0-8644 GCA_964640785.1 uncultured Bacteroidaceae bacterium
ACATACTGTTCAATATACTTGTTGCGTGTCCGTCAGTGTCGCGCAACAAGCCCAACAAAAGATGTTCCGACCTTATACTTTTACAGTGCAGGCGACAAGCCTCCTCTTTACTGAAAGTCATTATTCGGGACATATTTTCAGAAAATTGGTTGTTCATAGTTCATTCCTCCTCATTCAATATTCAAACTGTTTGTGAACACTAATTATACTGACAAAAAGTCAGTTGCAAAAATATTTGTCATGAAATATTGTGCAAATTCGAGTGCGAAATTAATACTAAACACATCATCACGCAACTATTTTTACATAACATACCTTACAAAAACCGTGCCAATCTATTAAAAAAGACTAATTGTAACGCAATATTTTTTCGCGATTCAAAAAAACTCTTTGCAATGTGCCGCATACAATATTTATATGTCCAATTTGTAGAATTTTACTTCTGTAAATATTAGTGCCGACAACTATCAAATACAAAAATCGTCCTTTATAAACATATTGCCATTAAACGTATGAACTATTGTCAGATATAAGTTTTTTTAACTAAAGATTATAACTAATTTAAAAACAATATATAAGAGAATAAAATAAAGAATATTTCAAGGCACAAAATCAAGTTTTTTTTGCCTATTTCACGAATTTTGTGTAATTTAGCACGTTTTTAAGTGGATATATATGCAAATAAAAAATCATCCACTATTTGATTACAATAATAACTTACATTAAATGCTTGACAACGACAGAATTATAAAAATCAATATTGAGGAGCAAATGCGCTCTTCATATATTGACTACTCAATGTCGGTAATCGTAGCGCGCGCGCTACCCGACGTTCGTGATGGTCTTAAACCTGTACATCGCCGTATATTGTACGGAATGATGGAATTAGGAAACACATCAGACAAACCCTATAAAAAATCGGCGCGTACAGTCGGTGACGTACTCGGAAAGTACCACCCACACGGCGATTCATCGGTATATATGGCGCTTGTGCGTATGGCACAAAATTGGGTAATGCGCTACCCACTGATTGACGGACAAGGAAACTTCGGTTCTATCGACGGTGACTCTCCCGCTGCTATGCGTTACACCGAGGCACGTTTACGAAAAATCGGCGAGGACATGGCCGAAGACCTATACAAAGAGACTGTGGATTTTGTACCCAACTACGACAATGTAGAGGAGGAACCGACGGTGATGCCTACACGCATTCCCAACCTCCTTATCAACGGTTCCTCGGGTATTGCCGTAGGTATGGCCACAAATATCCCCACTCACAATCTGAGCGAAGTAATCGACGCTTGCGTGGCATACATCGAGAACCCCGACATTGACACAGACGGTCTGATGCAATATGTAAAAGCTCCAGACTTTCCCACAGGATGCGATATATACGGACTTGCCGGTGTGCGCGACGCATACGAGACGGGTCGCGGCAGAATTGTCATGCGTGCCGTATGCGAAATAGAGACAGGCGATTACCACGACAAAATAGTAGTAACCGCTATCCCTTATAATGTAAATAAGGAGGAACTTATCAAGGATATTGCCGCAATGGTCAATGAAAAGAAGATTGAAGGCATATCCAACATAAATGACGAGTCCGACCAATCAGGTATGCGCATCGTCATTGATGTCAAACGCGACGCAAATGCCAATGTACTTTTGAACAAATTGTACAAGATGAGCGCATTGCAAACATCATTCAGCGTGAACTGCATTGCACTTGTACACGGACGTCCCCGCCTGCTTACACTGAAAGATTGCATAAGCAACTTTATAGAGCATCGTCACGAGGTTGTAATACGTCGCACAAAATATGACTTGCGCAAAGCTGAAGAGCGCGCACACATTCTCGAAGGACTTATAATCGCATCGGACAACATTGATGAAGTTGTACGTATAATACGTGCAGCAAAATCTCCTGCCGACGCAAAAGCCGGTCTTATAGAAAGATTCAACCTCAGCGAAATACAGGCAAATGCAATCGTAGAAATGCGTTTGCGTCAGCTTACAGGACTTTTGCAGGAACAACTGCATGCCGAATACGATGAGCTTGAAAGAAAAATAGCTTATTACAATGAAATACTTGTAAATGAAGAACTTTGCAAGAAGGTTATCACTGACGAGCTTATCGAAATTAAAGAAAAATATGGTGATGAGCGTCGTTGCCGCATCGAGTACAGCGCATCCGAAGACTTCAACCCCGAAGACTTCTATGCCGACGACGAAATGGTAATAACAATCTCGCACATGGGATACATCAAACGTACCCCTCTCGCCGAGTACAGAGCACAGCACAGAGGCGGAGTAGGTTCACGTGGCAGCGATACTCGCGATTCGGATTTTATAGAACATATATACACAGCCACCATGCACAACACCATGATGTTCTTCACACAACGTGGACGTTGCTACTGGCTCAAGGTATATGAACTTCCCGAGGGTAACAAAAACTCAAAAGGTCGCGCTATACAAAATCTGCTTAACATTGCACCCGAAGACTCGCTTAACGCAATTGTACGTGTAAAAACACTTGCCGACAGCAACTTCATCAACAGCCACAACCTTGTATTCTGCACAAAACAGGGCGTAATAAAAAAGACCAGCCTCGAACAATACTCGCGTCCACGCGCCAACGGTATAAACGCCATTACCATTCGCGAGGACGACCGAGTAATCTCTGTTGCACTTACCGATGGCGATAGTGATATTGTACTTGCCAACCGCAAGGGACGCGCCGTCCGTTTCAACGAAAATACCGTACGTACAATGGGACGTACAGCAACCGGTGTACGTGGAATGGCGCTCGACGAAGGCGACGAGGTTATAGGCATGGTAGTACTCAACAAAGAGACACCAAAAACAATCCTTGTACTATCTGAACAAGGCTACGGCAAACGCTCGGAAAGCGATGAGTACCCAACAGTAAACAGAGGTTGTAAAGGTGTCAAGACACTTAATGTGACCGAAAAGATAGGAGCGCTCATAGCAATCATGGGCGTGACAAATGACAATGACCTTATGGTTATAAACAAGTCGGGTATTGCAATAAGAACTGCAGTCGAGCAGATACCCGTTATAGGTCGTGCCACACAAGGTGTACGCATCATAGACCTCAAGAAGAAGAACGACACTATCAGTTCAGTGTGCAAAGTAAGTCACGAGACAGAGATTGAAGAAGAGAGCAGCGAAACAACCTCGGCTGACGAAACAACAAACATTAACGAGAACACTAACGAATAATTCATTTTTTAAAAATTTAAGAACATGAAAAAATTAATTTTATCTTTCGCTTTGGTTCTGGCAGCAAGCATTGTATCAGGACAACAGCTTACAAAAGAACAGATAAAAGCACAGAAAAAAGAGCGTAAAGCACTTATGCTCAAAGCTAAAGAGGCTGACAAAGCCATTACAGCAGGCGACCCTGCTGGAGCGCTCAATACAATTCAGCCTGTTATCAAAAGCCCGCTTACAAATACCGATGCTTATGTATGGTACGTAGCATGTAAAGCAAAAAAAGGAGTAATCGATGCCGAAAACTTCAAACGTTCACAAGGTCAGGCATTCAATGCAGACCTGTTGTACAACTCAAGTTACGACATTTTTGACTACCTTATAAAATGCGACGAGCTCGACAAGGCTCCCAATGCAAAAGGTAAAGTAGCTCCTAAATACTCTACGGAAATTCTGCAAATGATGTATGAGAACCGTAACCAACTTTTCAACGGCGGTGCATATTTCTACAATGCTGAAAAGTACGACGATTCTTTCAAACAGTTCGACATGTTCATAAAAACAGCAACACTCGAACCCCTTGACACAATTCCCGCAGTTAAGGACAAAGAACTTAATGCAAACGCTGCTTATTATGCAACACTTTGCGGCATGCAGACAGAGAATTATAAAAACGTATTGAAACACATTGAACTTGCAATAGAGGAGCCCAGTTTCAAAGAAAATGCTACAAAATACAAAGCAATGGCACAGGTACAGACAGGTGACACTGTTGCTTGGTTGCAAACATTGAAGACCGGCGCAAAAACATTCCCCTCTAACCCTTACTTCTACCAGAGCCTCATAGCTTATTATCAGTCAAAAAACCAGCCCGAGCAGATGACAAAATTTGCTGACGAAATGATTGCATCAAACCCCGAGAACCCCTTGTTCTTCTTCGTTAAAGGTATGGTTCTGCAAGAGAGTGGCAAACCCGCCGAGGCTGTTGAATGGTACAAAAAGACTTTGGAAAAAGACCCCAACTACGAAAGTGCGCTTGCTAACTTAGGCATCTGCTATACTCAGCTTGCACAGAAGTACAGCCAAGAGAATGCCAGCACAAATATCAAAGATAAGGCCAAGATTAAGAAAGACAAAGAGGTTCTCAACGACTATTTCAGAGAAGCACTTCCTTTGTACGAGAAACTCCGTCAGTTGCAGCCCAACAAACCTGAACTTTGGGCAACAGGTCTTTCAAACTGCTACTACAACCTTAATATGGCCGATAAACTTGCAGAGATTGAGAAACTTGTTCCTAAAGAATAATATTACTTCGTAATAATAAAAAAATAATCTTCGGAATATTCCGAAGATTATTTTTTTATTAGCGATGCACGCATAATTACAACATAGCAACGACACCACTCACAATCATCATCAGATAGACAATCTTCTTAAGCATCATACTGCTTATATAGTCAAATAAATATGAACCCAACCATGCTCCGGCAAGCAATCCAAAAAGGCCGACAGCCCAATAGTAAATGGTATTATCGCTGAAGAAACCAACATTTGCCCTGAATGCTGTATAAAAAACATTGAACACCACCGAAAAAGCCTGCAATGTTGCAATATATTCACGTTTATCGCCGATAGCACTTATACAATAAAGAACAACAGGCGGCCCGGGCATTGCAAACATTCCCCCCATAAATCCACTTAAAGCACCAACGACAATTTGTGATATTTTAGAGCGAATAACCATCTTTATCTTACCATCGCACAACATAAAATACAAAGCAATAATCACCAGCAATGCACCCAAACATCTTTTAAGAATATCATTGCTTACTGATGCCATATATTCGATTGCCACATACGAAACAGCAACATTAAAGAGGACAATAATCCACATGAGCCGCCATCTGATATACTTATAATTTCTTAGAGCAATAAGCAGTGCGGTCGTTCCCGCCAACAGCCCCGACAAAGTTATTGACTCGCCATACGACGGAAGAAAAAAGGGGAAAAACATCATCACAAAAATTCCAAACCCAAAACCGCTTACACGTTGAATGAAACTTGCGACAATAGTAAGTAAAAATATAAATAGCAGGGTAGTGTCCATCACTCTAAAAAATTACTCTTCGACCCACTCCTCGGAACGTCCGAATTCTCTGTTGGCAAAAAGCTCGGCCAATCCCGAAATCTGTTTCAAACGTAAAAGTTCATCTTTGCTCATTCCTATATTACGCATAATCCACGCATCGGACATACCCGAACGTGTAAGCTCGCCAACAATGTTACTCATAAGTTCGACAATATGGGTACCACGAGCCCTGTTATGTCGTATCGTCGAAGCCATTCTTTCCGAAATATCCTTGTCGATAACAGTTACAGGCAACAACCCTTTTTCACGTTCATATATACGTTTGGAACTCTTCATCACCATGTAGCGGTGAAAACCATCGACAATTTCATAACGGTCCTCGTCGCTACGATAGTAACAAACACAAGGCATAGTGTAACCATCCTCCCAAATAGAAAGTTCAAGCAGTTTCATTTCGGGCGGAGCAACAACGTTAGGATTATATTCGTTTGCGACGACCTTTTCTAACGGTACGGCAATAACATTATACACAGGACTTTTCTTCTCTTCCATCCCTCAGTGATTTATATTTTTTAATAACCTCTTCCCTTAACTCTTTCTCTTTTTTTGTAATCGCAAACCCCATATATTTACACACATGGTCATTCTTTAAAATACATATACACATGCGTTTATAGGTAGGAATCTCACGAAATTCTGAAATGTCAATATCGTCGAGATATTCCATCATCACAGGCTTTTTGTTGGTCTTGTATGATGTTGTTTCACCAATGGTGAATTTCACATTAGCCTTTCTTAGCTTTTCAATAGTTTCGTGGCTTAGACACCCACCTTTATTGCGCCAGAATTTAATGCTGACGTTCAGCTTTTCCAAATAATTGTTCTTAACATCTTCGGGCAATGTATCAAGCAGAAAATACATATATTGTTTCCACGAAAAACCTTTGGGACATTTAATAGACCTCCAGCCCATAGCCGTAGTATCGCCATAAATACTTGCAAAGTTCACTCCATTTACACGGCTTACCATGCGTCCCCAAGTGTCCGGGTCGATGACACGATAAATATCCAAAGTGGAAATTGCCTCCGAAATAAAAGGGCTTGCCACACGTTGTCTGTTCAAAGGTACTCCTGCTTGATAGTACAGGTCGTACAAATGATTATAATCCCACGAGAATTTTCCATTCGCAGTCCAAATATCGGCAGTTCTCCAGTCAAATATAGGATAGGCATTACAAGAAATATTATCAATGAATCGCGTCCAGCGATAATTTTGAAAATGTCTGTAATTCTTGTCACTGTGAATTACCCGCCATCTGTTATAACTCTCCTCTGTGCGAATGCCGACAAGACAGCAAATATTTCTACTGCCTTTGCGACGGCGTAACCATTGTGAAAAAAGAATTTGAAAATCGTAATCCCATAAATTGTAACTGAAAAAATCAAAATCGTCTTTCGTGAAACAATTTTCGGGGCGTGGACGTACCCAAAGTTCCTGCATACTTTCGTCCCACGGTCGCCAATATGTCTGATGCATCGAAGTGCAGGTAACGACTTTAAAAGGAACACAACAATGAAAAACCTCGAATATGTCGCTATTCGATGCCAACATACGTTGAACATACTCGGTTGTATATTTATACTGCGCTTCGTAATCCATGTGAAAAATACCTATTTTACGATGCGGTGCGTAACGACGAATAAACTCGACACACAAGTTCAGTAAAACCCCGCTATCTTTACCACCCGAAAAAGATATATATACATAATCGAAACTATCGAAGATAATCTTCAAACGCCTCATCGCAGCATCATAAACATTCAATTGCTTAATCATTGCCCTTTGATATATATTCCATTTTATCGTAGTTCTTCAGTTCCAAGAATGTCTTAAAACCAATCTCATGAAAGTCTTTAACATGTCTTTTATTTACAATAGCTGTCAAGACACATGAATTGCAAAAATCTTTTACTATATATTTTAACATGCATACTATCGTGTGCTTATCATCACCCATAATATAGTAATTATCGATACAATAACCATTCTTTGTAGGCTTCAAAGGTACAAAGCCAACAACAGCATCACCTTCAATCGCAACATACCATTTATATTTATTGGATGTCTTGAACGGATAATTGTTATTTTGCCTTATGATGGCAGGATTCATTACAAGCGGAGCTACCAACTCATAGAGTTTCTTCTCGGTACCCCCTAAAATCAATATTTCCATAGCAAATGCAAATTTAATATTTTAATAAAAATTTTAAATTATCAATAACATTAAAAATCAATTTTTAACCTAATTTTTTAAATAAAATATTTTAAAAAGGGTTAATCACAGAATAAAAAGCCAAGTAGTTCTTTTATTAAGAAACATTTGTATAAAAGATAAATAAAGTTTATTTTTGGGAACTAAAATTATTACATATGGCATCGGAATATATTAATAGAGTAGAGAACAAACGTATAGAATCGCTCGATGTGCTGCGCGGGCTCGACCTTTTCCTTTTAGTGTTTTTTCAACCGGTATTCAAATCCTTGGCAGGTGAATTACAGTTACCGATTCTTGCTCCCATTGTAGAGCAGTTCAGTCATGTTCATTGGGAAGGGTTTGCTACATGGGATATTATTATGCCACTATTCATGTTCATGGCCGGAGTTTCAATGCCATTTTCACTACGTAAATACACATCAGGCGGAAAAGCCCGAGGCGAAGTTTATAGACGCATATTCAAACGTTTCATTCTTCTCTTTATACTTGGAATGGTGGTACAAGGTAATATTTTAGCCATAGACCCCGAACGCATATACCTTTACAGCAACACCTTGCAAGCCATAGCAACAGGTTACATCATAACTGCACTCATATACCTGTGGTTCAAAGAGAAAGGAGTGATAATAGGCATATTTCTTCTGCTCTTTGCATATTGGTTGCCCATGAGTATTGTCGGGGAATATACACCCGATGGTAATTTGGCCGAACAGATTGACCGCATTGTCCTCGGACGTTTCCGCGACGGAGCAACGCCCAATGGCGACGGTACATGGAGTTTTTCTCCCTATTATCACTATACGTGGATATTAAGTTCATTGAACTTTGCAGTGACTGTGATGTTAGGTTTTATTACAGGACATATAATACAGAAATATTCAACCGACGGCAAGAAAGTATTAAAGTCACTTGTAATAACAGGAGCAGTTCTTGTTCTTTCAGGATTACTAATGTCGTATCAAATGCCGATAATAAAGAAAATATGGAGCACCAGCATGACACTGTTCTCGGGAGGAATATGTACGTTACTAATGGCACTGTT